>NZ_BMJQ01000018.1 GCF_014643535.1 Aliidongia dinghuensis
CCGCCGGCGGCACGGCGGGCGCGGCCGTCGCCGCCGGGGTCAGGATGGGTGACGGCGCGCCGGGCCCGCTGGCGTTCACCGCGAAGACCTGGAAGTCGTAGACCGTATTCGGCGAGAGCCCTACGACCGTCAGGACGGTGGCCGTGACCGTGCTGGACGCGATGCTCCAGGCGGCACCGGCCTGGCCGTTCACACGATATTGCACCGAATAACGCGCCGGCGGACCGCCGCCGACCGGCGGCGGCCAGACGAGCCGCACCTCGCTGTCGGTCGGCGCCGAGCCCGGTGCCAGGCCGAGGGCCGTGATCGCGCCCGGCACTGCCGGCACGGCGGGCGGGGGCGCGGCGCGGGGCGGCGGATTGCCGGCCTGGTCCTCCTGATGGCTCTGCAGCTTCGAGCCCACGGTCGCGGCCCCGGTGATGCCGAGCAGCACGAGCGTGCCGTTGCTGATGTCGATGAGGTCGCCCGACAGCGCCATGACATAGATGCCGCTGGCGCCGACCACGAAGGTCCAGAGGATGATCTGCAGCTGGGACAGGCTCGCGACGCCGCTCTTCGTCGAGATGAGCTTCAGGACGATGTCGTTGCCGGGCACTTGGCGCCAGCTACCGAATTTGTAGAGCACGGCCCAGGCGAGCCCGATGCCGAGGCCGGCTACCAGGAACGAGAAGAGCCCGCTGGTGACGCCGATCGGCTGGATGACGTCCAGCGACTTCCAATCCGCCGCCGGGGCCGCCGCCGGGGCCGCCGTCGACGTGGCGACGACGCGCAAGTCGGCGAGCGGCACCATCCCGAAGCCGACATAGTCCTCCTCATGCCCGCCGGCCGCGATCCGGTTCCACCATTCGAGCGGCGCGTTCGGCAGTTGGGGCACGCGGGCGGCGTAGGTGATCGAGCCCTGGCCGGTGCTGACGATGCGCAGCGGCAGCGAGCTCGGCATCCAGGCATTGTCGTCCTTGGCGCCGTGCCAGCGGAAGCAGGTGACGATACTCATCGGCGGGATCGGCCCGCCGTTTCCATCCGTGATCGTGAAAGTGATCTCGCCGCCGCGCGGCTGCCAGACGGCACCGTGGCTCGAGAGGCTGGTGCCCTGGCCCTGCGCGCCATCGCCGACATTCGCCTGGTTCACGGCGAGCCTGAACTTCTGATTGCCCCCCGGCGGGGCGTCCGGAACCTTGGAATGGCAGAACGGCTCGTCGCCAAGCGCCGGCGGAGCGACCCAGCAGAGGAGAGCCGCGACGAGCGCCAGCAAGCCCCAGAGCTGTATATGTCTTGGCCGCCCTTGTCCTGCCCGAACCGCCATCATCCGCCTCCCCCGTGCAGAAGATTTACGACCGTCAGTCGAGCGGAACGGCAGCACCGCCGCTCATCGGCGTGTCGCGCCTCTTATCTTTCTACCGCAAGACAAGCGGAAATCCCGGAGTTTTGCAAGACAAGCGGCGGGTTTGGCGGCCGCACACCATCGACGGCCGCGTTCAACCCCCGGTTTTTCGGCAGGAAAACGTGACGACGCTACCGCCCGAGCGTCGCCATGAGCTCGGTCCATTCCCGCTTGCCGAGGCCGGACTCCTCCTGGGTCACGGTCTCGCCGGCGAGCAGGCGGCGCACGACGTCGAGCCCCTTGGCCGAGAGATGAGCGCCGCCCATGCGGTATTGCCGGAACGCCTCGGCCGTGGCCGGGCACCAGCGGTCGAGCACGCCCAGCATGGCGTCCGCATAGACGCGGATCTCGTACTGGGCATGCGGGTCGGCGCGCAGGCTGAGGAAATGCATGAAATTGTGCAGATCCGTCTTCCAGTACCATTGCGTATAGAAATTGAGCGACAGGTTCATGCGCGCGAGCTCGCGGGCGAGGCCGCTACGGGCGGGATCGACCACCTGACCCGCCTCGTCCTCGTTCAAGAGCTCGGTGTAATGGCCGTAGGCGCGTTCCGCATCGTCGCGCAGCAGATCCATGACCCGCTTCGCCTCATCGCCCTCGAGCACCGTGCCCCGGCCCTGCCGGTTGGCCGACGACTGGGCGGCGAGCTGGGCCGGCGCCGGGATATAGAACTCGTTGTCGAGGATCGAATAGCGCGCCGAGATCTCGTTCACGTTCGCCGTGCGATGACGGATCCATTGCCGGGCGACAAAGATCGGCAGCTTCACATGGAACTTGATCTCGCACATCTCGAACGGCGTCGAATGGCGATGGCGCATCAGGTACTGGATGAGGCCCTTGTCCTCGCTCACCTTCTTGGTGCCGCGGCCGTAGGAGACGCGCGCCGCCTGCACCACCGCGGCGTCGTCGCCCATATAGTCGATGACGCGCACGAAGCCGTGGTCGAGCACCGGCAGCGCCTCGTAAAGGATCTCCTCGAGCGCCGGCACGGTCGCGCGCCTGGTCGGCGTCGATACCTGGCGGAGGGCCGCGATCTCGGTCTGCTGGTCTTGGTTCAACGGCATGGGTCATGAGCCTCGGCACAGGGGGAAACCCCTCATTACCACTACATCTAGTGTGCGTCCAGTCGACGAGACCGCATATGTACGGTATCGTTGGGAAGCATTGCCGTCCGCCGCCGCACCCTTTAGAAACGGGAAAATTCCCGTCTAGGACCTGACCCCGATGAGCGACAGCTTCGAGAAAGAGGCGGCCTTGGCCGCCGCGAGCATCCTGCTCGAAACCAATTCCGTCCATTTCCGTCCGGACGAGCCGTTCACCTTCACCTCCGGCCGCAAAAGCCCGGTCTATATCGACTGCCGGCGGCTGATCTCGTTCCCGCGGGCGCGCGCGAAGCTGATGGACCTCGGCACCGAGATGATCCTGCGCCGGGTCGGCTACGAATCGCTCGACGCCATCGCCGGCGGCGAGACGGCCGGCATCCCGTTCGCCGCCTGGATTGCCGAGCGCCTGTCGCTCCCCATGCTCTACATCCGCAAGAAGCCCAAGGGCTTCGGCCGGATGGCCCAGATCGAGGGCGAGATGAAGGAGGGCGCGCGCGTGCTCCTGGTCGAGGACCTGGCGAGCGAGGGCACCTCCAAGATCAATTTCGTGAACGCGATCCGCGCCGCCGGCGGCCAGATCGGCCATACGTTCGTCGTGTTCCACTATGGCATTTTCCCGTCGAGCGTCGAAAGCCTGAACGCCGAAGGCGTCCAGCTGCATGGGCTCACGACCTGGCATGACGTGCTGGCGCTGGCCCACGAGCGCGGCAGCTTCACGCCGGCGCAATATCAGGCGATCAAGTCCTTCCTCGACGATCCGGAGGCCTGGAAGGCACCGGAATAGGCCCATGGCGTCCCCGATCCCCGACGTCGACGTCGCGGTGATCGGCGCCGGCGCCGCCGGCCTTGCCGCCGCCCGCCGGGTGCAGGAGCTTGGCCACTCGACCCTGGTGCTGGAGGCGCGCGGCCGGGCCGGCGGCCGCGCCTGGACGGTCGAACCGCATCCGGGCCTGCCGGTCGACCTCGGCTGCGGCTGGTTGCATTCGGCCGACCGCAACCCCTGGACCGAGATCGCACGAACCACCGGCTTCGCCGTCGAGGAGCGCCTGCCGGCCTGGGGTGGCCGGCTCGCGGCGGCCGGGATGGACGCCGCGGCCCAGCAGTCCTGGACCCTGAGCCGCGAGCGCTTCTACGACCAGCTCGCGGCGGTGGTCCCGCCCGACGGACCAGCATCCGCGCTGCTCGAGCCGGGCGATCGCTGGAACGCCATGCTGGACGCGATCGGCACCTGGGTCAGCGGCGCCGAGCTCGACCAGGTCTCCCGCCTCGATCTCAAGCGCTATGCCGACAGCGGCATCAATTGGCGCGTCGCCGAGGGCTATGGCCGCCTGATCGTCCGTCACGGCGACGGGCTCCCGGTCCGGCTCGCCTGCCCGGTCCGGCAGGTTGACTGGCGCGGGACGGCAATCGCCGTCGAGACGGACGCGGGCAAAGTGACGGCACAGGCCGTGATCGTCACCGTGCCGACCAACCTCCTCGCCCTGGGCGCGCTCCGCTTCACGCCGGACCTGCCGGCAGCGAAGCTCAATGCGGCCGCAGGCCTGCCGCTCGGCGCCGACGAGAAACTCTATTTCCGCATCACCGGCGACATCGCCGGCGTGGGGCCGGAGACCTATCGCCTGGGCTCGCCCGACCGCACGCGCACTGCCGGCTATCTCGTGAAGCCGCTCGGCCGGCCGCTGGTCGAGGCCTATGTCGGCGGCAACCTGGCGCGCGAGCTTGCGGCCGCCGGGCCTGACGCCTTCGCGGCCTTCGCGCTCGATGAATTGGCAGGGCTCTTCGGCAGCGACATCCGCAAGCGCCTGGTGCCGCTCGCCGCCTCGGCCTGGACGCGCGATCCCTGGTCGCTGGGCGCCTATTCCTATGCGAAGCCCGGGCATGCGGACGATCGCGCCATCCTGGCGGCGCCGGTCGACGACCGGCTGTTCTTCGCCGGCGAAGCGACCTCGGCCGACAGTTTCTCGACGGCGCACGGTGCCTACTTGAGTGGCCGGCGCAGTGCGGAGGAAGCGGCGGCCGCCCTCAGCCGCCGACCGTCGCGGACTGGCTGATCTCGCTCAGCCGCTCGTGCATGACGATACGGTCGAGCGCCTCCGGGCGCAGCGCCACGAACGGTTTGATGCGCGCTTCGAGCACGCGCAGCGTCTCGCGGAAGGCCTGGACGCGCTCGGCCTCGTTCCCCTCGACCTGTGCGGGGTCGGGCAGGTTCCAATGGGCGATCATCGGATTGCCGGGGAAATGCGGCAGCGCTTCGGGACCGATGCTGTCGCAGAGCACGAAGACGAAATCGAGCGCCGGCGCGTCGGGCCCGGTGAAGAGGTCCCAGCTCTTGGAGCGCAGTGAGCCGGTCGCAAGATCGAGCTTGCCCAAGAGCTCCATCGTGATCGGATCGACCTCGCCGCGCGGGCTCGAGCCGGCGCTGAACACCTGGAAGCGCTCGCGGCCCCAATGGGTCAGCAAAGCCTCGGCCATGATGCTGCGCGCGGAATTCGCAGAACAGACGAACAGAACCTGCCAGATACGCTCGGTCATCGGTCGTCCCCCCGGGCCTCAATGTTCAATCATGCCACGGGGCGGGACCATAGGGCGCGCGATAAAAATCAGTCAATCAAGTTTAGATCGAAGTCGAACTGACCCCAAATCGACATGAATTTGTCAACAAACAGTTGAATCTATACTTGCCGCGGACAGGCGGCCTTCCTCGACCGCGTGGCAGGCGACGAGCGTGCCGCCGCTCGCCAAGAGCGAGGGCCGCTCGGCCTTGCAGCGCTCGTTCGCAAACGGGCAGCGCGGGTGGAACGCGCAGCCGGAGGGCGGATCGATCGGGTTCGGCACCTCGCCGCGGACCGGCTGCCGCTCGCGCCCGGTCATGGCCAGGTCCGGCACGGTATCCAGCAGTAAGCGCGTATAGGGATGGCGCGGCTGGCTGAACAGCGCCGCCTTGGTGCCGATCTCGACCAGGCGGCCCAGGTACATGACGCCGATCTTGTCGGAGACGTGATAGATCACCGCCAGATTGTGCGAGATGAACAGGTATGTGAGGCCCAGCCGCCGCTGCAGGTCCTTCATCAGGTTGAGGATCTGCGCCTGGACCGAGACATCGAGCGCCGAGGTCGGCTCGTCCAGCACCAGGAATTCCGGCTCGGACGCGAGTGCCCGCGCGATCGAGATGCGCTGGCGCTGGCCGCCCGAGAAGGCGTGCGGGTACTTGTCGCCGTCGGCCGGCGTCAGGCTGACCTGGCGCAGAAGCTCGTCGACCCGGGCGCGGATCGCCGCTTCGCCCTGGACGAGCTTATGGGTGCGGATCGGCTCGGCGATGATGTCCTTGACCCGCCAGCGCGGATTGAGGCTGGCGTAGGGGTCCTGGAACACCATCTGCACCCGGCGGCGCATCGGCGCTTGGGCGGCACGGCTCTTCAGCGAGGCAATGTCGACGCCGTCGATCTCGATGCCGCCAGAGGAGGGTTCGTAGAGTCCCACGACCAGGCGTGCGACCGTCGACTTGCCGCAGCCGCTCTCGCCGACGAGCGCAAAGGTCTCACTGCGCCGGATCTCGAAACTGACGCCATCGACGGCCTTTAGAGTCTTGGGGCCCGTACCGCTCAGCACGCGGGCGAGCCAGGGGGCGGAGACGTCGAACAGGCGGCGGACGTCGTTGAGGCGCAGCACGGTCTCAGCCATGGGCGGCCTCCCCCTCAACGGTTTCCCGGACATGGAGCCAGCAGGCGGCCTCCGTCTCGCCGGCCGCGAGCAGTTCCGGCCGCTCGGCGCGGCAGCGGTCCATCACCTTGGGGCAGCGCGGATTGAAGGCGCAGCCCTTCGGGATGGCGCCCAGGCGCGGCATGGCGCCGTCGATCTGTGGCAGGCGGTCATGCGCCTCGCCGATGGACGGGATCGAGCCCATCAGCCCGACCGTGTAGGGATGTTGCGGATGCTTCACCACCTGACGCACCGGCCCGATCTCGGCGACGCGGCCGGCATACATGACCGCGACCCGGTCGGCAGTCTCGGCAATGACGCCCATGTCGTGGGTCACCAGCATCACAGCGGTGCCGTGGTCGCGGCACAGCCGTTTCAGGAGGGAAATGATCTGCGCCTGGGTCGAGACGTCGAGCGCCGTCGTCGGCTCGTCGGCGACGATGAGGCGCGGATTGGCGGCGAGCGCCAGCGCGATGACAACACGCTGGCGCATGCCGCCGGAGAACTGATGCGGATAGGCGTCGTAGCGTTCGGCCGCAGCCGGGATGCCGACCTCCTGCAGGAGCTCGATCGCCCGCGTCTTCGCCGCCTTTTCCGAGAGGGCCACGTGGGTGCGGATCGTCTCGACCAGCTGCCGGCCGATCGTATAGAGCGGGTTGAGGCTGGTCAGCGGGTCCTGGAAGATGGCGCCGATCTGCTTGCCGCGCACCCGGCGCATCGGCTCCGGCGCCAGATTGTCGATGCGTGTGCCGTCGAGCCAGATCTCGCCGCCGGCGAGCCTGAGCGGCGGCTCCAGGAGCCCGATGATCGCGGCCGCGGTGATCGACTTGCCGGCGCCGGATTCGCCGACCACGCCCAGCACCTCGCCCTCGCCGATCGTGAAGCTGACGTCGTCGACCGCGGTCAGCACGCCGCGCCGGGTCGGCAGCTCGACCCGGACGTGCTTCAGTTCGAGCAGCGGCTTCATCGGAGCTTCGGATTGAGCGCGTCGCGCACCCAATCGCCCAGAAGGTTGACCGACAGCACCAGGGCAGCGAGCGTCACGGCTGGAAACAACGTGATCCACCATTCGCCGGAGAAGAGATAGCCGTTGCCGACGCGGATGAGCGTGCCGAGCGAAGGTTCGGTCGGCGGCACGCCGACGCCGAGGAACGAGAGCGTCGCCTCGGTGATAATGGCGGCGGCGAAATAGATCGTCGCCACGACCAGGACCGGCGTCAGCACGTTCGGCAGCACATGGGACAGCATGATGCGGATCGGGTGCACGCCGATGACGCGCGCCGCCTGAACATATTCCTTGTTGCGCTCGACCATGGTCGAGCCGCGCACGAGGCGCGCAAACTGGACCCAGCCGGACAGCCCGATCGAGCCCACGAGCACGAACATGGCGATGCGGTCCTGCTCGTCGTGCGGCAGTGTGCTGCGCACGATGCCGTCGATCAGGAGCGCCACCAGGATCGACGGAAACGACAGCTGCACGTCGGCGATGCGCATGATGACGGCGTCGACGACACCGCCGCGCCAGCCGGCGACGAGGCCCGCCGAGACGCCGAGCAGCACGGCCAGCAGCGTCGAGAACAGGCCGACGCCCAGCGAGATGCGCGCGCCGAACAGGATGGCCGACAGCACGTCGCGCCCCTGCTCGTCAGTGCCCAACGGGAAGTCCGGATTGCCGCCGTCGGCCCAGGCGGGCGGGTCGAACGCGTCGAGCAGGCTCACGGTCGAAAGGTCGAACGGGTTGTGCGGCGCCACCCACGGCGCGAACACTGCGCCCAGGATGAGGGCCAGCGTCACGATCGCCGAGACGACCGCGACGGGCGAGTTGCGGAAATTATAGGTGAGGTCGGCGTCCCACAGGCGCCGGGCGAAGCGCATCCGTGCCTCAGCGGGCATGGCCGCCTCCGCCACGCTGCAGCCGGAGCCGGGGGTCGACCACATAGTAGAGCAGATCGACCACCAGGCTGATGACGACGAAGAAGAATGCGACCAGCACCAGATAGGCCGACATGACCGGGATATCGGAGTAGCTCACGGCCTGGATGAACATCAGCCCCATGCCCGGCCATTGGAACACGGTCTCGGTGATGACCGCGAAGGCGATAATGGAGCCGACCTGCACGCCGGTGATGGTGATGACCGGCACCAGCGTGTTCTTGAGCGCATGGCCGAAATGGATGGCCCGCGGCGTCAGGCCCCGGGCGCGCGCGAACTTGATGTAGTCGGTGCGCAGCACCTCCAGCATCTCGGCGCGCACCAGCCGGATGATGAGCGTCATCGGATAGAGCGCCAGCGTGATCGCCGGCATCAGGATCGAGCGCCAGCCGTCGAGGCTGAAGAGCCCGCTCGACCACCAGCCGAACTGCACGGTCGGCCCGCGCCCGTAGGACGGCAGCCAGCGCAGCCAGACCGAGAAGACGAGGATCAAGAGAATGCCGATCAGAAAGGTCGGCAGCGACACGCCGACGAGCGAGCCCGCCAAGAGGAAGCGCGACGTGAGGGCACGCGGCTTGAGGCCGGTGAAGACGCCCAAGGCCACGCCGGCCACGAGCGCGATCAAGCCGGCAGCGAAGGAAAGCTCGAGCGTCGCCGGCATCTTCTCCAGGATGATCTGGTTGACCGGACGCGCCAGCTGGTAGCTGAGCCCGAACTCACCCTGGACCGTCCGGCCGACGAAGCGGCCGAACTGCACGAGGATCGAGTCGTTGAGCCCCAGGCTCTGCCGGAGCGCGTCGCGCTCGGCCTGGGTCGCGTCCTGGCTCACCATCGCGTTGATCGGATCGCCGACGTAGCGGAACAGCGAGAAGGCGATGAGCGCCACCGCGAGCATGACCGCGAGCGATTGCAGCAGCCGGCGCAGCAGGAAGACGATCATGCGCCGGCTACTTCACGGTGACGAAACGCAGCGGGAAGAAGTTGTCGGCGAGCTGCACCGTGTCGACATTGCTGCGCGCGGCCCAGACCACGACCTGCTGATGCAGCGGGATATAGAGATACTGGCTCCTGATGATGCCGAACGCGTCGGAGATGAGCGCCTGGCGCTTCTTCGGGTCGGTCTCGACCTGGATCTGCTTGATGTCGGCGTCGATCTGCGGGTTCGAGATGCCGCCGTCGTTGTTGTCGCCAATGCCGGCGCCCGGCGTCCGTGTGCCGACGAGCGAGAGCAGCATGTTGTGGGCATCGTACGTGTTGGGCGTCCAGCCCAGCATGTAGAAGCTCGATGCGTAATTGGGCGCGCCGATCTTGCCGAAGAACTTGAGGCGCGTCTGGGCGAGCAGATCGACCTTGATGCCGACCTTGGCCAGCATGGCGGCAACCGCCTGGCAGATCGCCTCGTCATTGACGTAGCGGTCGTTCGGGCAGTCCATGCCGGTCTCGAACCCGTCGGGATAGCCCGCTTCGGCCAGGAGCTTCTTCGAGCGGGCCGGGTCATAAGCCGGCCGTTCGTTCAAGGCCGGGTCGAAGCCGTTGATGCCCGGCGCCACCATTTCGGCCGTGGCCTGGGCTTGGCCGCGCATGACCTTGGCCACGATCGCGTTCTCGTCGATCGTGCGATAGAACGCCTCGCGCACGCGCACGTCCTTGAACGGGTTCTTGCCCTTGACGTTGCTCTCCGGCAGCTGGTCATGCATCTGATCCATGCCGAGGAAGATCGTCCGAAGCTCCGGCGACTTCAGGATCTTGGTGCCGGGTGTGGTCGCGATCCGGTCGACATCCTGCGGCGGCACGGTATAGACGAAGTCGATCTCGCCCGAGAGCAATGCCGCGACCCGCGTCGCGGGGTTGGCGATGCGCGTGAAGACCGCCTCGGTCACATTGCCGACCGGCTTGTCCCACCAGTTCGGGTTCGCGACCAGCACCGTGCGCACGTCCGGCACGCGCTCCTTCAGCATGAAGGGGCCGGTGCCCATGGCGTTGCGCGTCGCGTAGTTTTCTTCCGTCACCTTGCCGAGGTCGGCCGGGATGGTTGCGTTGTTCTTCTCGCACCATGCCTTCGACATGATGCCCCAGTTCGTCAGTTCATTGGGCAGGATCGGGTCCGGCCCCTTGGTGTGGAATTCGATCGTGTAGTCGTCGATCTTCACCAGGTCCGCCACGGTCACGACGTAGCTGTTGAGCTGCGAGGTCGGCTCCTTGACCCGCTTGAACGAGAACAGCACGTCATCGGCGGTGAACGGCGTGCCGTCCGAGAACTTGACGCCCTGGCGCAGCTTGAAGCGCCACACGTCGGGCGCCGTCTGCGTCCATTCGGTCGCAAGCGACGGCTCGATCTTGAGATCCTTGTCGCGGCGGACCAGCGGCTCGTAGATGTTCTGCATGAACGACAGCAGAAAGGTTTCCTGGCGCGCGTAGGGGTCCATCGAATTGACGTCGCCGTCGTTCGCCCAGCGCAACGTCGCCGCCGACGCCGGCCGGGCGGTCAGGCCCGAGACGCCGGCCGCCGACGCGATCACCCCGATCGCACAGAACATCGCGGAAACGAAACGACGCCCCCGGCCATGCTTCAGTTGACCATGCTTCAGTCGCATCTTGCCTCTTCCCAACCCGGTGCCGCCGCCCCGAAGGACGGCGGCGATGAACGGAACGTCGACGGCCGCGAGCGCGGCTACTTCACCGTGACGAAGCGCAGCGGGAAGTAATTGTCGGCCATCTGGACGACGTTGACGTTGCTGCGCGCGGCCCAGACCACGACTTGCTGATGCAGCGGGATGTAGAGGAACTGGTTCTTGATGATGCCGAGCGCGTCGGAGATGAGCGCCTGGCGCTTCTTCGGATCGGTCTCGACCTGGATCTGCTTGATGTCGCCGTCGATCTGGGCGTTCGAGATGCCGCCGTCGTTGTTGTCGCCGAGGCCGGCGGCGGGCGTGCGGGTCGCGACCAGCGACGCCAGCATGTTGTGCGTGTCGTAGGTCGAGGGCGTCCAGCCCAGCATGTAGAAATCGGACGCGTAGTTGGGCGAGCCGATCTTGCCGAAGAACTTGAGGCGCGTCTGGGCCAGCAGGTTCACCTTGATGCCGACCTTGGCCAGCATGGTGACGACGGCCTGGCAGATCGCCTCGTCATTGACGTAACGGTCGTTCGGGCAGTCCATGCCGGTTTCGAACCCGTCGGGATAGCCCGCGTCGGCCAGGAGCTTCTTCGACTTCTCCGGATCGTATGGCACCCGCTCGTTCAGCGCCGTGTCGAAGCCGTTGATGCCCGGCCCGACCATCAGCGCCGTTTCCTGGGCCTGGCCGCGCATGACCTTGGCCACGATCGTCTTCTCGTCGATCGCACGGTAGAACGCCTCGCGCACCCGCGCGTCCTTGAACGGGTTCTTGCCCTTGACGCTGCTTTCGAGGAGCTCGTCGCGCGACTGGTCGAAGCCCAGGAAGATCGTCCGGAGCTCCGGCGTCTTCAGGATCTTGGTGCCGGGCGTGGTCGCGATGCGGTCGACGTCCTGCGGCGGCACGGTATAGACGAAGTCGATCTCGCCCGAGAGCAGTGCTGCCACCCGCGTCGCCGGGTTGGCGATGCGCGTGAAGACCGCCTCGGTCACGTTGCCGACTGGCTTGTCCCACCAGTTCGGGTTCGCCACCAGCACCGTGCGCACGTCCGGCACGCGCTCCTTCAGCATGAAGGGGCCGGTGCCCATCGCGTTGCGCGTCGCGTAATTCTCTTCCGTCACCTTGCCGAGGTCGGCCGGGATGGTCGCGTTGTTCTTCTCGCACCATGCCTTCGACATGATGCCCCAGTTCGTCAGTTCCTGCGGCAGGATCGGGTCCGGCCCCTTGGTGTGGAACTCGACCGTGTAATCGTCGACCTTCACCAGGTCCGCCACGGTCACGAAATAGCTGTTCATGTTCGAGCTGGGCTGCCGCGCCCGGTGGTACGACATGATGACGTCGTCGGCAGTGAACGGCGTGCCGTCCGAGAACTTGACGCCCTGGCGCAGCTTGAAGCGCCAGACATCGGGCGCCGTCTGCGTCCATTCGGTCGCAAGCGACGGCTCGATCTTGAGATCCTTGTCGCGGCGGACCAGCGGCTCGTAAATGTTCTGCAGAAATGTGAGCAGGAAGGTCTCGTTCCGCGAATAGGGGTCCATCGAATTGACGTCGCCGTCGTTCGCCCAGCGCAACGTCGCCGCCGACGCCGGAGCAGCCAACGGCAACGCCAGCCCGGCGAGGATCAACCCCGCCGCCAGGCGACTGAATATCCTTCGCATCTTCTCTTCCCCTCGATCGTCGAAGCCCCCGCGAGACCGGCCGTCGCCGATTCACACGTCCTGTCGGGCTCCGCGCTTCGTGGCGGCGCGGCAACCCGTATGGCAGCAAGATTGCGCTATGGCGACGCGCGCAAGTCAATTGTTTTGAGGGGAGTATCCTACGATCTTTTATGTCGCAGCCGCCTACTGGCCGCGCAACACCCAACCTAGGGGCGTTGCGCTTTCGAGAACTCTCGCCGGGCGCCATCCGGCCCGGACGGAATGGAAAGGTGAGTTGCGGCCAAAGGCCTTGCAGGACAGCGCGCTATCCTTAAATCTCGGCATGCGCGCCCCGCATGGCCTGTTGCGACGGGTGCGACAAGCCGTCCCGACCCTTCGCATCGCCGGGCGGCGCATGATCAGTGTCCGTGTTTGGCCGTGATCCAGATCAAGCGGCCGAGTACGATTTTGTCGTTTGATGATCCCGTGACGCCGATAAGATCGCGGATCATCTCCTGGGACGTTGCCGATGGATTACGAGCTGTTCTTCGCCGACCGGATTGCTGCGCTCAAGGCAGAGGGGCGCTATCGGGAGTTTGCCGAGCTGGAGCGCAAGGCCGGGGCCTTCCCGCGCGCCTGGCATCACGGCACCGGCAAAGAGGTCACGGTCTGGTGCTCGAACGATTATCTCGGCATGGGCCAGCATCCGAAGGTGCTGGCGGCGATGCACGAGGTGCTCGACCGGGTCGGCGCCGGGGCGGGCGGCACGCGCAATATCTCCGGCAACAGCCACGAGCACATCCTCTTGGAGCGCGAGCTTGCCGACCTGCATGGCAAGGAGGCAGCACTCATCTTCGCGACCGGCTATGTCGCGAACGAGGCGTCGCTCGCGACCATCGCGAAGCTCCTGCCCGACTGCGTCGTCTTCTCCGATGCCCTGAACCATGCCTCGATGATCGAGGGCATCCGCTATTCCGGTGCGGAGAAGCGCATCTTCCGCCACAACGACCCGGCCGACCTCGACCGGCTGATGTCGGAATATGACCACGACCGCGCGAAGCTGGTCGCCTTCGAGAGCGTCTATTCCATGGATGCCGACGTCGGCCGCATCGCCGAGCTGTGCGACGTCGCGGACAAGCACGGCGCGATGACCTATCTCGACGAGGTCCATGCCGTCGGCATGTATGGCCCGCGCGGCGCCGGCATCGCCGAGCGCGACGGCGTCATGCACCGCCTGACCGTGATCCAGGGCACGCTCGGCAAGGCGTTCGGCTGCCACGGCGGCTATATCGCGGGCTCGGCCGCCATGGTCGATTTCGTGCGCTCGTACGCCGCCGGCTTCATCTTCACCACCTCGATGACGCCGGTCACCGCCGCCGGTGCGCGCACCTCGATCCGCCACCTGAAGGAAAGCCAGGCCGAGCGCGAGGGCCAGCAGCGGGTCGTCGCCGAGGTAAAGCGCCGCCTCGCCGCCGCCGGCCTGCCGGTCATGCCGAGCGAGACCCATATCGTGCCGGTCATGGTCGGCGACGCGCGGCTCGTCAAGCGCGCGTCCGACGAGCTGCTCGCTCGCCACGCCGTCTATATCCAGCCGATCAACTACCCGACCGTGCCGCGCGGTACCGAGCGCCTGCGCATCACGCCGACCCCGCTCCACACCGAGGCCGACATCGATCATCTCGTCCATGCCATGACCGACGTCTGGCAGCGTCTCATGATCCAACGCGCCGCCTGACCGACCGCCGATGTATCGCGACAATTCGCTCGTCCCGATCGAGACCGTGCGGATCGCCGCATTGGGTGCGCTCGCGACCAAGCCCCGGACCTACGGCGAGATCGCGGCCGATGTGCGCCTGTTCACGAGCCGCATCGTCGGCCCGTCGCTCGATCTCATGGGCATCTCGATCGAGCTCCTGCGCGCCGAAGGCGTGGTCGAGACCCTGGTGGAGGACGCGGAGCAGAAGGACCCGCGCCTGACGTTGACGCCGGCCGGCCATGAGATGCTGCTGCGGCTGCTGCAGGCGCCGATCCGCTCGCCCAATACCGAGCTCAGCCGCCTCGTCGTCGCCCTCAAGATGCGCTTCCTGCATCTGCTCGAGCCGGCCGCCCGGCAGGAGCAGGTGGCGATCCTGCGCACGCTCACCGTCGCCGAGCGCCAGCGCTATGTCGAGCTCGAGGAACAGAGCGACGGCGCCAACCTGTTCAAGGACTGGCTGGCGCTGCAGATCCAGCTGCTCGACACCCGCCTCGCCTGGCTCGACGGCTTCAGCACGCGCTGCGTCTGAGACAGACAATTCCCGCGTAGGCGGGAATCCAGGGCACCCACTCCACTCTTCCTGAATGGCGCCGTTCGCCCGCTCTGGATCCCCGCCTGCGCGGGGATGACGGATTTTGGCTAGAACAGATGCTGCCCGCCGGTCACGAAGATCTCCGTGCCGGTGATGTAGGCGGACTCCGCGGCGCACAGGTAGAAGATCGTCGACGCCACGTCGTCGGGCTGGCCGAGGCGATTCAACGGGATGCGCGGGATCAGCACGTCGGTGTTGGGCGAGAGCATCGCCGTTTCGATCTCGCCGGGGGCGACGGCGTTGACGCGCACGCCCAGCTGGGCGAATTCGACCGCCATCTCGCGGGTCAAGGCCGAGAGCGCCGCCTTCGAGGTCGAGTAGGCGGAGCCCGCGAAAGGATGCACCGCATGGCCCGCAATCGAGGTCACGTTGACGATCGCCCCCTTGGCGCGTGCCAGATGCGGCGCCAGCGCCCGGCCCAAGGCCAAGGGCGTGAAGAAATTGAGCTGGAACACGCGATGCCAGTCGGCGAGATCGCCGTTGAGGCAGCCCAGGCGTTCCTGGAACGGCGTCTTGGGCGAGACGCCGGCATTGTTGACGAGCGCGTTCAAGGACCCGCCGCCGAGCTCGTCGCGCACCTCGGCAAGGAACTGGTCGAGCGCCTCCGGCTCGGCCAGGTCGGCGGTGATATGGCGGGTCCAGTTCGGGTCCCGCCGGCATTCCGGCGGCACGACGTCGCGACTGACCGTGATGACGCGCCAGCCGGCGTCGCTGAAGCGCTTGACCGTTGCGTGCCCGATGCCGCGGCTGGCGCCGGTCAGGAGGAGGACGGGTTTTTCGCTCTGCATGGTGCCGGGGAATGTAGGCAGAGCGCCGGCCCGATGCCAGTCCCTATTCCACCCGCCCTATTCCACCCGCTCTATTCCGCTGGCAGGGTGGCCAAGTCGTCGCGCGCGAGATCGGCCAGCGACTTGCCCGCTGCATCGGGGTCGGACACTTGAGCCGGGATCACGTCCGGCGCCATGTCGACGACCTGCTGGTAATAGCGCCGCGCCTCGGCGAACCGGCCGAGCCGCTGGGCGACCACACCCAGGTTCAAGAGCACGTAGGGATCGTTCGGGAAGGCCTGCTTCGCCTGCACCAGATATTGCTCGGCCTTGAGCCAGTCGCCGGTGCCGATCGCCTCGAAGCCGCGCTGATAGGCCTGTTGCGCCGTCGCCGCCGTCTGGTTGAGCCCGGGATCGTCGCTGCCGCACGCGGCGAGCGCCAGCGCCAGCCCGACGAGGAGAGGTGCTGCCGCCCGCATCACGGATAGAGCCTTTGGGTCGTCCAGCCGTCGCGCTCGGCCGTAAAGATCAGCCGGTCGTGCAGGCGGAATTCCCGGTCCTGCCAGAACTCGATCCGGGTCGGTGTCACGCGGAAGCCCGACCAGAACGGCGGCCGCGGCACCGTCTCGCCCGGAAATTTCGCGTCATACTCGCGGATGCGCGCCTCGAAGGTCGAGCGGGCGTCGAGCGGCCGCGACTGGTCGGACGCCCAGGCGCCGATCCGGCTGTCGCGCGGGCGGCCCGCGAAATAGGCGTCGGCCTCGGCATCCGTCACCATCGAGACCGGCCCCTCGATGCGGACCTGCCGCTTCAGCGACTTCCAATGGAAGCAGAGTGCCGCCCGCGGGTTGGCCTTGAGCTCCAGCCCTTTGCGCGAATCGAGGTTGGTGTAGAAGACGAAGCCGCGCCGATCGAGCCCCTTCAAGAGCACGACCCTGACCGAGGGAAAGCCGTCGGGCGTCGTGGTCGCAAGCGTCATCGCGTTCGGGTCGGCCGGCTCGCTCGCCTTCGCCTCCGCATACCACACATCGAACAGATCGTAGGGATCCGAAGCCTCGTCCATCACGCTCTCCAGCAGCGGCGCCATGCCTGCATGATCCGACGGCGGCGGGACGTCGTGCAACCCCCGGAACTGCGCGCCTGGGGCGAGCCCGGAGCGTACCCCGGCACGCCCGCTCGAGGGACCTCGCCGTCACGTTTGCTTGAGGGCAGCTTTACGGAACGGTAACCGGCTGGCAGGATATTCCGGACCATGGATCCATACGCTATCCTCCAGGTCGGGCGCGACGCCAGCCCGGAAGAGATCAAGCGGTCGTACCGCAAACTCGCCAAGGAACTGCACCCGGACTTGCATCCGAACAATCCGGCGAGCGCCCGGCGCTTCAACGACATCACGGCCGCCTATGACGTGCTCTCGGACGACGCCAAGCGTCGCCAATACGACAGCCAGGTCGCCGCGGCCGAAGCCGCCGCGCGCGCAGGACACCGGCGCGGCAATCCGTTCGACCGCAGCAATCAATTCGAGGACGACGGGCTCGACAATTTCTTTGGCCGCGGCAACCGTGGTTGGGGCTTCCGCCGCGAGGCCGCCGGCAAGGGACCGAAATTGCGCGGCGCCGACATTTATCAGTCGCTGACCGTCTCGTTCGTCGAGGCGGCCGTCGGCACGCGGAAGCGCATCGTCATCAAGGACCAGCGCACGCTCGACGTCGCGATCCCGCCCTTGACCCAGGACGGCCAGTCGCTGAGGCTCAAGGGCCAGGGCGGCGCCGGTGCCAACGGCGGCCCGGCCGGCGACGTGTTCGTCGAAATCAATGTCGAGCCCCATGCGCTCTTCACCCGGCGCGACCACGACATCCTGATGACGCTGCCGGTGACCCTGCCCGAGGCGGTGCTGGGCGCCACGGTCACAGTACCGACCGTGCATGGCCTGGTCTCGCTCAAGATCCCCAAGGGCTCCAACACCGACACGGTGCTGCGCCTGCGCGGCAAGGGTCTGATCGCGCCCGGCTCGGTCCTCCAGGGCGATCAGCTCGTCACGCTCAAGATCGTGCTGCCCACTGCCAAGGACGGCGAGCTCGCCGACTTCGTCGAGCAATGGTCGAAGCGCAACAGCTATAGTGTCCGGCCGAAATACTGACCCCGCCGGAATACTGACCCCGAGAGCGGATCAACCCTCGCGCAGCATGTCGGCGACCGTTGCCTCGAGCGCGGTCTGTTCCGCCGTGGTGACCGGCTGCCAGTGCCGGCCCAGGCGCTGGCTGCGCCTTCCGCGCCGGTAGTCGGGTTCAGTCTCGACCGCGCGCTTCAAGTCGCCGAGCCGCGTCGATGCAAGATCGCGCGCCAGCACCCAGCCGCCGTCGACACTCGCCGCGACGAAGCCCCCGGCCAACAGCCGGTCGAGGCAGTTGGCGAGCACGCCGACCGGAGCCGCGAGCCGACCGGCCATGGTGCGGAACTGCATGGAGCCGCCGGTCCGCCCCTGCTCGACCAGGAGCGCCAGCACGGCGAGCCCGAGGTCGAGGTCGACCCGCGCCTGCGCCAGCGCCTCTTCCGGGGCGGCCAGGCCCCAGAGCGGCACCGCGGCCGCCACCTCGGCGCCGAACAGCACGACGCCCCACGAGAGATACATCCACAGGAGAAAGATCGGGATCACCGCCATCGCGCCGTAGATCGCCTGATAAGAGTTGAAATGGGCGAGATAGAGCGTGAAGCCGGCTTTGCAGATCTCGAACAGCACGGTGGCGATGAGCGCGCCGATCGTCCCGTCGCGCCAGCGCACCGGGCAATGGGGGATGAGGCAGAACAAGAGGGTGAAGCCCAGCCATTCGAGCATGAACGGGGCATAGGCGGCGAGCACCCTTAAGCTTTCCTCGATCACGTGGTGCGACGCGCCGACCACGGCCAGGTCGCGGGTAATGCCGTTGAGGTTGGCCGTGACGGAAAGGCCGACGCCGAACAGGAGGGGCCCGAGCGTCAGCATGGTCCAGTAGATCAGGATCCGCGCCATCCAGCGCCGGGGCGCGTGCACCCGCCAGATCGCGTCCAGCCGGTCCTCGATCGTGGCGAGCAGCATGATCGCCGTCACCGCCAGCACGAGCAGGCCGATCGCCGTGGTCTTGCCGGCGCTCTGCGCGAAGCTGCTGATATATTCCTCGACCGTGGCGCCGACGGTCGGCACGAAATTGTCGAACATCAGCCGCAGCGCCCGCTCGCGCAGCTTGTCGAAGATCGGGAAGGCCGAGAGCACGGCCAGGCTGATCGCGAGCAGCGGCACGATCGAGACCAGCGTCGTGTAGCTCAGGGCGCCCGCGGCGGCGAAGCAGCCGTCCTCGATGAAGCGCTTCACCACATGGCGCAAGAAACGGACGGCACGATCCCACAGCTGCTCGGCCGGCTGCTGCGCATCCGGGACCGGCTGGGATTGGGGTGGGGGCTGGGGTCGGGCCGGTGCCGTCGCCACGCGCTCCCGTTCGGCCGCCTTCTGCTCGATCATGCCTTGCGCCATGGCCGTCGCCCGGAGGAAACAGGATCCCCCGAGGGACGGATCCCAACTGTACGAGGGCGATGCGCCCTTTCCAAGCTTGGGCGCACGCATCCGGGGTCCAGGGGCATTCCCGCCGCCCGGTCCTTTCGTGTAGCATCGCGCCCAGTTTTGACCGTTATGCATTCAGGAGCAGCCATCTTATGGCGAACGTTGGGACCCTAATGGCCGGCAAGCGAGGCCTGATCATGGGCGTGGCGAACCATATGTCGCTCGCCTGGCACATCGCCCAGGCCGTCCATGCCCAAGGGGGAGAGCTCGCCTTCACCTATCAGGGCGAAGCGCTGGAAAAGCGCGTGCGCCCGCTCGCGTCCAGCATCGGTTCGGATTTCCTCGTCGAATGCGACGTGACCGACGAGGCCTCGATGGACCGGACGTTCCAGGCGCTGGCCGACCGCTGGGGCGCGATCGATTTCGTCGTCCATGCGGTGGGCTTTTCGGACAAGGAGGAGCTGAAGGGGCGCTATTGCGACACGACGCGCAGCAATTTCCTGCGGACGCTCGACATCTCCTGCTTCTCCTTCACCGACGTCTGCAAGCGGGCGAGCACGCTCATGCCCAATGGCGGCAGCCTGGTGACACTCACCTACCTCGGCGCCGAGCGCGTCATGCCGAACTACAACGTCATGGGCGTCGCCAAGGCAGCGCTCGAGACCAGCGTGCGCTATCTCGCGGTCGACCTCGGCGGCCAGGGTATCCGCGTCAACGGCATCTCCTACGGCCCGGTCAAGACCTTGGCCGCGTCCGGCATCAGCGACTTCCGCTACATCCTGAAGTGGAACCAGTATAACTCGCCCCTGAAGCGCAATGTCTCGAACGAGGACGTCGGCGGTAGCGGGCTCTATTTCGTGAGCGATCTCTCGAGCGGCGTCTCGGGCGAGATCCACCACGTCGACTGCGGCTATCACGTGGTCGGCATGAAGGCGGTCGACGCGCCGGACATTTCCGTCGTCTGACACCCTCACGCTCCCGCTGACGCGGGTCCCTCCCTCTTCCGTTCAGCGGGAGAGGGTCGGGGTGAGGGCGTCGCCCGCGCATCGGTCGTCGAACAGAGGTAAGAGATATGGCCGGCAACAGCTTCGGCGCCCAATTCCGCTTCACCACCTGGGGCGAGAGCCACGGGCCCGCGATCGGCTGCGTCGTCGACGGTGTGCCGCCGCGCGTGCCGCTCGCCGAGGCCGACCTGCAGCAATGGCTCGACCGGCGCAAGCCCGGCCAGTCGCGCTTCACGACCCAGCGGCAGGAGCCCGACCGGGTGCGCATCCTGTCGGGCGTGTTCGAGGGCCTGACCACCGGCACGCCGATCTCGCTCGAGATCCTGAACGAGGACCAGCGGTCCAAGGACTATGGCGAGATCAAGGACAAGTTCCGCCCGGGCCACGCCGACTATACCTACTTCGCGAAATACGGCATCCGCGACTATCGCGGCGGCGGCCGGTCGTCGGCGCGCGAGACCGCGTCCCGCGTTGCCGCCGGCGGCGTCGCGCGCGCCGTACTGACGGCGCTCATCGGCCCCGGCATCCAGATCCGCGGCGCGCTCGTCCAGATGGGCCCGCACAAGATCGACCGCGCGCGCTGGGACTGGGCCCAAATCGAGCAGAACCCGTTCTGGTGCCCCGATCCGGTCGCGGCGGCCGAATGGGAGAGCTATCTCGACGGCGTGCGCAAGGCGGGCTCCTCGATCGGCGCCGTCATCGAGGTCGTGGCCTCCGGCGTGCCGGCCGGGCTCGGCAACCCGATCTATCAGAAGCTCGATGCCGACCTCGCCTCTGCCATGATGTCGATCAATGCGGTAAAGGCGGTCGAGATCGGCGACGGCTTCGCGGCGGCCGCGCTTTCGGGCGAGGAGAATGCCGACGAGATGCGCATGGGCAATGACGGCGTGCGCTTTCTCTCGAACCATGCGGGCGGCATCCTGGGCGGCATCTCGAGCGGCCAGGACGTGGTGGTACGCTTTGCGGTCAAGCCGACAAGCTCGATCCTGCAGCCGCGCCGCACGGTCGACAGCGCCGGCAACGAGACCGAGATCGTGACCAAGGGGCGGCACGACCCGTGCGTCGGCATTCGCGCCGTGCCGGTCGGCGAGGCGATGATGGCCCTGGTGTTGGCCGACCACGTGCTGCAGCATCGCGCACAGTGCGGCTAGACCACGGTCCTGGATGCGCCTCATCCGCCGGACGCGCCTCGCCAGCTTTCTGCTGGGCGCCCTGATCGGAGCGAGCCTTGCGGCGGCCGCCGCGATCCGGCCGACATCCGCCGCCGACATCGCCGGGCCGCACCTGGCGCTCGTCATCAAGACGTTCCGCAATCCCTATTTCAAGACCATGGTCGAGGGTGCCAAGGATGGGGCGGCCGATTTCGGTGCCTCGCTCGAGGTCGCGGCACCCGATTTCGAGACGTCGGTCGACCAGCAGATCGACATCATCGATCGGCTGGTAAGCCAAAAGGTCGACGGCATCGTGGTCGCCCCTGCGGACTCGGTCCGCGTGATCCCGGCGCTGAAGCGGGCCGAGGCGGCAAGCATTCCGATCGTCAACATCGATAACCCGATCGATCGCCAGGCCGCGATTGCGGCCGGCCTGACCCCGCCGCCGCTCGTGACGGTCGACAACAGCGACGGCGCCTATCGCGCGGTCAAGTCCGTGCTGGCGTCGTTTCCGCTGGCGCAGGCCCCGATCAAGGCCGCGATCATCGAGGGCATCCCAGGCGCGGAGAACGGCGAGGCGCGCAAGGCCGGGGCGTTGAAGGCATTCGCCGAGCAGCCCCGTGTCCAGATCGTGGCATCCGAGAGCGGCAATTGGGAGCGCGACGAAGGAGAACGGGTCGCAGCGGCGATCATCGCCCGGACGCCGGACCTCGATCTCTTGTTCTGCGCCAACGACAACATGGCGCTGGGCGCGCTCGCCGCGCTCGCCGCGCTCGGCGCCGCCGGCGCCCATGCCAAGATCATCGGCTACGACGCCTTGCCGGAAGCGCTCGAGGCCGTGCGCAACGGCGCGCTGGCCGCGACCGTCGACCAGCGCGCCGCCCGCCAGGGCCACATCGCCGTCGAATATCTGATGAAGCGCCTGAACGGCGAGAGCGTGCCGCCGGAAAGCTTCGTCGACGTGCGCATCGTCTCGGAATAGCGCCCGCCGGGCTTCGCTCAAAACCGCGGGAGCGGGCTCGCCCGGCCGGCGGTTTGTGCTAGGCTCGGGCGCAAATTCAACGGCAACCGAGACGCATGATGCCGCAACCCGACCATATCTCGGCCCTTGGTACGACGGACCCGGCCGAGCTCGACGACGACCTCCAGGCGATCTACACGAAATGCGTGGAGAAGCTGGGCTTCGTGCCGAACGTCTACCACGCCTACAGCCTGCGCCCGGCCAAGCTCCGCAACTTCATCAACATGTACAACGAGCTGATGCTGGCGCCCTCGGGCCTCTCCAAGCTCGAGCGCGAGATGGTCGCCGTCACCGTGTCGTCCGCCAACCGCTGCTATTATTGCCTGGTCGCCCATGGCCAGGCGGTACGCCGGCTTTCGGGCGATCCGGAGCTGGGCGAGATGATCGCGCTCAACTATCGGGTGGCCAAACTCGACGCTCGTCAGCGCGCCATGCTCGATTTCGCTTGGAAGCTGACGACGACACCCCATCTCGTCGACGACGGCGACCGCGATGCGCTGCGCCGGGCGGGCTTGAGCGAGGAGGACATCTTCGACCTCGCCGAGACGACCGCGTTCTTCAACCTGTCGAACCGGATGGCGTCCGCGACCGACATGATGCCCAACCGCGAGTATCACAAACTCGATCGCTGAGCGCCGCGGCCTCACATCCTTTCGTCAGCTTAAGCGATCAGGAACCTTCGTCCCATGCGCTTCATCCTGTGGTTCTTCGCCGTGATCGGCGTGATCGCCGTTGCCGTGTTCGGGCTCGGCGCCTATGCGGCGTACCATTTCGCCTCGAAGACGCCCGAGATCGCCGACACGACGGTCCTGCGCTTCGACTTCCAGCGCCCGATGACCGAGCGGGCCTCGGTCGGGCTCGCGAGCCAGCTGCTCGGCAACCATGCGCAGAGCTTCACCGACACGATCGACGCCATCCGCCGTGCCGCCGACGACCCGCGCGTGCGCGGGCTGGTGGCGCGCACCGGCGAGGTGCCCTTGGGCCTGGGCCAGGTCCAGGAGCTGCGCGACGCGATCGGCCAGTTCCGCAGCCACGGCAAGTTCGCCTATGCCTATGCCGAGACCTTCGGTGACCTGGGCGGCGGCACGCGCGCTTATTATCTCTCGACCGCGTTCGACGAGATCTGGCTGCAGCCGGTGGGCGCGGTCGGCCTGATCGGCGTCGCGGCCGAGCTGCCGTTCTTCAAGGGCACGCTCGACAAGCTGGGCGTCACCGCCGCGTTCGACCGGCGTGCGGAATACAAGTCGGCGATGACCCAGATGACCGCGACGAAGCTGCCCGACACGGATCGCGAGGCGTTCGTCGGCCTCATCCACTCCGTGTACGACCAGACGGCGAACGGCATCGCGGACGCCCGCAAGCTCAAGCCCGACGAGGTGCGCACGCTGATCGACAACGGCCCGTACCTGACCGACGAGGCACTGGCGAAGCGCCTCGTCGACCATGTCGGCTATGCCGACGAGGCGTTCGAGGCCGCGCGCAAGAAGGCGGGATCGGGTGCGAAGCTCATGAACGGGCCCGAGTACCTGACCGCCGCCAAGGTCGGTGCGCCGACGGGCCAGGTGATCGCCCTGGTGCGCGCGGTCGGCGAGATCCGCAGCGGCCATAACCCGGACGGCCCGGCCAGCGACGAGGACGGTGTCGCCGCAGACGACCTCGTCAAGGCGCTCGACCAGGCGCGGCGCGACAGCGCGGTCAAGGCGGTCGTGCTGCGCATCGATAGCCCGGGCGGCTCGGCGATCGCGTCGGAGACGATCTGGCGCGCGGTCAAGCGGACCCATGACGCGGGCAAGCCGGTCGTGGTCAGCATGGGCAATGTTGCCGCCTCCGGCGGCTATTACATCGCGACGCCGGCCGACAAGATCGTGGCCGAGCCGGGCACGCTCACCGGTTCGATCGGCGTGTTCAGCGGCAAGCTCATCACCGGCGGCCTGTGGGACAAGATCGGCGTCAGCTGGGACGAGGTGAGCCAGGGCCGCAATGCCGGCATCGACAGCTCGCTGCACGACTTCACGCCGGACCAGCACGACAAGTTCGAGCGTTCGCTCGATCAGGTCTATCACGCCTTCATCGGCCATGTGGCCGACGGCCGCAAGCTCGACCCGGTCAAGGCCGAGGCCATCGCCAAGGGCCGCGTCTGGACGGGCGCCCAGGCCAAGGACAACGGGCTCGTCGACGCGCTGGGCGGCCTCGACACGGCGGTCACGCTCGCGAAGCAGGCGGCGCATATCGCCCCCGACGCAACGATCACGCTCCGGCCCTATCCGCAGCCGAAGTCCACGGTCGAGCGCATCATGGCCGACCTGTCGGACGGGAACGAGGACGGCAGCAGCGCCCGCGCCGCGGCGGCGATCGACCGGCTTGCCGCCCTGGCGCCGCTCCTCGCCCGGCTCGATGCCGTGACGCGCGCGCTCGAAGATACCGACGGCGCGCGCGCGACGATGCCGCCGGTCGAACTCGGCCACTAAGGGAGGCGAGGCTGCCGATGGTGCCGTTCGACCCGATCCTCGCCCGCGCCGTCGAGCGGCATGGCGAGGCCGCCGTCAATAATGCGCTGCCGACGGTCAAGAGTGCGGAAGAACTCGCCGCCGTGCCGGACGACCGCTATCTCTCGCTCCTTTGCCTGCGCGTGTTCCGCGCCGGCTTGAAGCATTCGCTCGTCGACCAGAAATGGCCGGGTTTCGAGGCCGTGTTCCACGGCTTCGACCCCGCGGCCGTCGCGGCCATGACCGAGGAGGAGCTGGAGCCGCTCATGGGCGACACGCGGCTCATCCGCCATTGGGGCAAGCTCAAGTCCGTGCCGGCCAATGCGGCCGCCCTCCGCGCGATCTCGGCAGAGGCCGGCGGCTTCGGGCGCTGGCTCGCCTCGTTCCCGGCCGAGCGGACGCTCGAACTCTGGGACGCGCTTTCCAAGCGCTTCACCCAGCTCGGCGGCGATTCGGCCCCGCGCTTCCTGCGCATGGCCGGGCGCGACACGTTCGTCTTCAGCCCGTCGGTCGAGGTAGCGCTCGTCGAATGGGGCATCACCGACGGCGGCAAGGGCAAGGCCGCGCGCGCCGGGGCCGCGGCACAATTCGTCGAATGGCGCCGCACGACCGGCCGGCCGCTCGCCCATCTGTCGATGATCCTCGCCTACTCGGTGCCGGAGTAGCGACGGCACGTCAGCGACTTAACATTCCCGCCTCGCGCGGGAATAACGAATTGAGTGTCACCCGCCGAATGCATCGATGACGAAGGCATATTCCTCGGCGACCTCGATCAGGCGGTCGAAGCGGCCGGACTTGCCGCCGTGGCCGGCGCCCATGTTGGTCTTCGATACCAGCACATTGTCGTCGGTCTTGAGCGCCCTGAGCTTCGCCGCCCATTTCGCCGGTTCCCAGTAGGTGACGCGCGGGTCATTCAAGCCCGCGGTGATCATCAGCGGCGGATAGGCCTGCGCCTCGACATTGTCGTAGGGCGAATAGGAGCGGATATGCTCGAACGCCGCCCGGTCGGTGATGGGGTTGCCCCATTCCGGCCATTCCGGCGGCGTCAGCGGCAGGCTCGCGTCCTGCATGGTGTTGAGCGCGTCGACGAACGGCACATGGGCCACGACCGCGCGCCAGAGCTCCGGCGCCTCGTTGACGATGACGCCCATGAGCTGGCCGCCGGCCGAGCCGCCAGAGGCCGAAATGCCGCCGGGTGCGGCATAACCTTCGGCCTCAAGAAAGCGCGCCGCATCGATGAAGTCGTTGAACGTGTTGTGCCGCCGGTCGAGCTTGCCCGCCTCGTACCAGCCGTATCCCAGCTCGTCGCCGCCGCGGATGTGGGCGATCGCATAGGCGAAGCCGCGGTCCAAGAGCGAGATGCGTGCCGAGCTGAAGCTCGGGCTCATGCCGAGGCCGTAGGCGCCATAGCCATAGAGATGCAGCGGCTTGCCCCGGCCCTTCGTCCAGCCCTTGCGATAGACGAGTGAGATCGGCACCAGCGCGCCGTCGCGCGCCGGCGCCATCAGCCGCTCGGTCGCATAGTCGCCCGGATCGTAGCCCGACGGGATCTCCTGGACCTTGAGCACGGTCAGGCGCCGCTCGGTGACGTCGAAGTCATAGGTCGTGGCCGGCGTCGCCATCGAGGAATATTCGAGCCGGATCGTGGCAGGATCGACCGCCGGCGTGGCGCCGATGCCCGCCTGATAAGCGGCCTCCGGGAATTCAACCGCGAATTCCGTGCCGTCGGCCTGGCGCAGGATGACCTGGTCGAGGCCGTTATGGCGCTCTTCCAGCGCCAGGAACCGCTGGAACGCGACGAGACCGCGGATATAGCGCTGGTCGCTGCCGGCGATCAGCTCGACCCAATAGGCCGGCTCGGGCGCAGTGAGCGACGCGCGCACGACGCGGAAATTCTTGTGCGTGTCGTTGACGCGGATATAGAGCGCGCCGCCGCCATGGTCGACATGGTACTCGCGCCCCGGCTCGCGCGCGGCGATGAGGTGCTGGATCGCGAACGGGTCGGCCGCCGGCACGAAGCGCACCTCGCTCGTCACATGGTCGCCGGTCAGGAGGAAGATCACCTCGCGGCTCTGGGACTTGGCGACGCCGACGCGGAAGCCCTCGTCCGTCTCCTCGTAGAGCACCTGGTCTTCCGACACCGGGCGGCCCAGCACGTGGGCGCGGATCTGGTAGGGTCGCCAAGCTTGGTTCACGACCGTATAGAGCAGCACGCGCCCGTCGGCCGACCAGACCGGCTGGCCCATCGTCTCCGGGATCTCGACCGGCAGCAGGGCACCGGTTTCCAGGTTCTTGACGTGCAGCGTGAAGCGCTCGGCGCCGCTGTCGTCGGCGCTATAGGCCAGCAGCTTGCCGTCGGGGCTGACCGAGAAGGCGGCGAGCTTGAAGAATTCCTTGCCCTCGGCCAGCGCCGGCTCGTCGAGCAACAGCTCCTCGGGCCCGCCCCCAACCGGCCGGCGATACCATTTGCGATACTGCGCACCGGTCTCGAAGCGCCACTGGTAGAGATGGCCGTTCTCCTCGACCGGCACCGAGGCATCGTCCTCCTTGATGCGCCCCTTCATCTCGGCGAACAGCGTCTCGACCAGCGGCTCGAGCGGCTGCATCACCGCGCGGAAATAGGCGTTCTCGGCCTCGAGATGGGCCAGGATCTCCGGATCGTCGACCGTCGGGTATTTCGGGTCGCGCAGCCAATGGTACGGGTCCTCGATCATGACGCCGTGCCGCTCGTAGCTGTGGGGCTTCAAGGCAGCGACGGGTGGAACGGGGCGATCGGACATGGCTGGGGGCACTCTGAAGCTTAAGCGACGGGAGGCGGCACTCTAGCGGCGAACGGCCGGAAACGGAAAGGCCGCGACAGCGGCGGCAGGGTCATGGCCGCGACGCCGGTCAGCACCAGCACGAGCCCGCCCGCGGTGCGCCAGCCCGGCAGCTCGCCCAGGAACAGGATGCCGAGTGCCACCGAGACCGCGGCGCGGAGATAGGCGACGCTGGCGGTGCCGACCGAGCCCAGCGACGCCAGCAGCCGGAAATAGACGACGAAGGCGCCGGCGGTCGAGAACAGGCCGAGGGCGGCGAGCGCCAGGACGGAGTTCAGCGACGGCGCGGGCAACGTCCAAGGCCGCTCGATCAGGGCCGCCGCCGGCGCCATGACGAAGGCCGAGACGAGCGTCGAGCCTGCGGCCGGCACGATCGGCGGCAAGCCCGCAAAGGTCCGGCCGAAGATCGCCGCCACGGCGTAGCAGACCGTGGCGGCGACGATCGCGAGCTCAGCCACGACGTCGCCGCCGAGCCCGGCGCTGAGCGCCCCCGGCCCCACGATCGCGACGATGCCGGCGAGCCCCAAGAGCGTGCCCACGAGCTGGCGCAGGCCTGCCCGCTCGTGCCGGGTCCAGGCCCAGGTGATCAGGAACACGAAAATGGGCGTCGTCGAGTTGAGCACGCCAGCGAGGCCGCTCGGGACGCGCTCTTCGCCCCAGGCGATCAGGCTGAACGGCAAGATGCCGTTCATTGCCGCCTGGATCGCGAAATTGCGCCAGGCGAGCGGCCGGCGCGGCAAGAAGGTGCCCTGCCGCGCCATGACGAGCTGCAGCACCACGGTCGCGATCGTGACGCGCGTCGCGACCAGCGTCAGCGGCGGAATCGTCGCGACGGCGACGCGGATGAAGCCATAAGAGGCGCCCCACAGCAGCGCGAGGAGCAGCAGCAAGGCAAGATCGGACCGGCGAGCAGCGGGCATGGCGGCGACTCCGTCGTGGAAAACGTGCTGACCCTGCCACCGGCGGCAGGCCCACGCGCGTCCGAACGCTTCGGCCGCGGACGAAGCATCGCGTCTTGCCCATGGTCGCGGCGCCGACCATTCTCTTGTTCATGATTGCCGCATCGAATCTCGCTGAAGTCGCCGCGCTCGTCGGCGATCCCGCCCGCGCCAACATGCTGGCCGCGCTGATGGACGGCCGCGCGCTGACCGCCACCGAGCTCGCCTTCATGGCGCGCGTCACGCCGCAGACGGCGAGCGCCCATCTGGCGAAGCTTTCGGACTCTCACCTGCTCGCGGTGACGAAGCAGGGGCGGCACCGCTATTTCCGGCTCGCCTCGCCGCTCGTCGGCCGCATGCTCGAGGGCATCATGGCGGTGGCCGCAATCGAGGCGCCGCAGCGCCATCGCCCGCCGTCCGTCAAAGACGCCGCCCTTCGGCAGGCGCGCACCTGCTACGACCATCTGGCGGGGCGGCTCGGCGTTGCCCTCGCCGATGCGTTGACGGCGCGCGGCCATGTCGTGCTCGGCGATGACGGCGGCACGGTGACCGACAGCGGCACGGCGTTCTTCCAGGCAATCGGCATCGACCTCGCCACGAGCCACAAGCGGCAGCGCTGCTTCTGCCGGCCCTGCCTCGACTGGAGCGAACGCCGGCCGCATCTGGCCGGCAGCCTGGGGGCAGCGCTCGCCGACGCGGCCTTCGCACAAGGCTGGATCGAGCGGCTGCGCGACACGCGCGCCGTTGGCATCACCGCCGCCGGGCGCGAGCAGATGGTGCGCCTGTTCGGCCCGGAGCTGAGTACCGTATTTTTTTCGACCGAAAATTAGACAGGCTCAACCGGAAGGAGCAAGATCGGATCCCATGAACGCCGATTTGCTCCGGAGGTCGAGATGGTCGATCAGGCGCTCTATCCCGCCATTCGCGCGGCGATCAAACAGAACGAACTGGGCAATGCCTCGCCCTATTGCCTTTCTTATGCGCGGCTCGGCCAGAGCGGCGCCAGCTTCGGCATCTTCCAGGGCGACACCAACGTCAATCCGAGGGCGCGCGCGACGCTCAGCGACGTGCTGAACGCCGCCGGCATCGACGATACGAAAGCCGCGGCGATCCTGGCCGCCGTCAGCCGGCCGCTGCCCGCTGGCAACCCGTTGTCGCCGGACGATACCACCCTGGTCAACGACGCTCTCGCATCCGACCTTGGGCAGCCGCTGGTCGATGCCATGGATAATGGATTGATGCAGACTGTCTTGACCGGCATCGACAGCTGCGTCGCCGCGAGCGGCCAGCGGCCGATCGACCCGGCGGCGCAGCTCTACATGGCGCTCTGGATCAACATGACCGGCGCGCCGACAACCTTGTGCAAATGGCTCGGCGGCGACGAGATCGCCGGCCTGGCGCCGCCAGCGGGCGACGCGGTCGGCACGGAAGATATCTCGGCCTATCTGCAGGCGAGCGCCTATTTCCGCCAGAACCCGCGCAACTTCGCCCACCTGCAGGCCTCGGTCGAAGCGGGGGCGGCAGAGCTGCCGGCGAGCTGAGCGAGCGCGCGGCGACACCCTCACCCTCCCGCCGCTACGCGCCAGGTCCCTCCCTCTCCCGCAAGCGAGAGGGTTGGGGTGAGGGTCGCGCCGCCGTCCTCAACTCCGCGGCACGCGGCCTTCGATCGGGTAGGCCGGGTCGCTGTAGCCGGGCGTCGACGGATGACCGGTTGGCACCAGGCGGTCGACGAGCGCCTCGTCCTCGGCGGTGAAGCGGTAGGCCAAGGCGCCCATGTAATCGTCCCACTGCTCGATCGTGCGCGGCCCGGCGATCGCGGATGTCACGAGCCGGTTGTTCAGGACCCAGCTGACCGCGAACTGGCCGGCGGTGCCGCCGCGTGCCTCGGCATGGGCTTTGATCTCCTGCGCCAGCGCCAGCGATTCACGACGCCACTCCGTTTGCAGGATGCGCTTGTCCTGGCGGGCGACACGGCTGTCGTTCGGCGGCGGCGCATCGGGCGAGTATTTGCCGGTCAAGACACCGCGGGCGAGCGGGCTGTAGGGCACCACGCCCAGGCCATAGAAGCCGCAGGCCGGCAGATGCTCGACCTCCGGCACCCGGTTCATGGCGTTGTAGTAGGGCTGGCTCACCACCGGCCGGTCGATGCCCATCCGGTCGGCCAGATGACAGATCTCGGCAACGCGCCAGGAGCGATAGTTCGACACGCCGAAATAGCGGATCTTGCCCTGGCGCACGAGGTCGCCGATGGCACGCACCGTCTCGTCGAGCGGCGTCGAGAGATCCTCCTTATGCAGGTAATAGACGTCGATATAGTCGGTGCCGAGCCGCCGGAGGCTCGATTCTGCCGCCTGCATCACCCATTTGCGCGACAGGCCCCGCTCGTTCGGCCCGTCGCCCATGACGTTGCAGAGCTTGGTCGCCAAGACCCAGCGATCGCGCTGCTTGGCAATGGTGCGGCCGACGATCGCCTCCGACTCCCCGTCGTTGTAGGCATCGGCCGTGTCGATGAAATTGATGCCGGCATCGGCCGCCTTGGCGATGATGTGGGCCGCGTCCGCCTCCGCGGTCGGGCCGCCGAACATCATGGTGCCGAGGCACAGCGGCGAGACCTTGAGCCCGCTGCGCCCGAGGTTGCGGTAGTCCATGGCGAGGCTTCCTCTCTACTCGTCGTTCCCGCGAAGGCGGGAACCCAGCCAAGAGCCGCGTCGGCGGCGACACGACTCTTTTCCGCGCTCCCGCGCGTAAGGGCTGGATTCCCGCCTCCGCGGGAATGACGGTTCAATCAGGTCAGTGATTGTCCCGCGGCACGCCGAAGGTTTCGGCAATGCGCTGGTACTTGACCGCGTTCTCCAGCACGCCGCCGGTCTCGAGCTGGCCCACGTGGCTGCGATAGATCTCCTGCCAAGGCGTCTGGTTGACGAACTCGGGCAGCTTGAGGGCCTTCTTCCGCTCGGCCAGTTCCGCGTCGCTGATCAGGATGTTGGCCGCGCGCTTCTTCAGGTCGATGCGCACCCGGTCGCCGGTCTGCAAGAGTGCCAGGCCCCCGCCGACCCCGGCCTCCGGCGAGGCGTTCAGGATCGACGGGCTGCCAGACGTGCCGCTCTGCCGGCCGTCGCCGATGCACGGCAGCTCGTTGACACCCTGCTTCACCAGCGCGTCGGGCGGCAGCATGTTCACCACCTCGGCCGAGCCCGGATAGCCCACCGGCCCGCAATAGCGGACGACCAGGATGCAATGGGCGTCGATGTTGAGCGACGGGTCGTTGATGCGGTGGTGATAGTCCTCGGGCCCGTCGAACACGATGGCGCGGCCCTCGAACGCCTCCTCGTCGCCCGGCGTCTCGAGATAGCGCGTGCGGAACTCGTCGGAGATGACCGAGGTCTTCATGATGGCGCTCGAGAACAGGTTACCCTTGAGTTGCACGAAGCCGGCCTTCTCCTTCAAAGGATTGTCCCAAGCGCGGATGACGTCCGGATCGGTCGAGCGCGCGTCGCCCGTGATCTCGCCCATGGTCCGGCCGGTCACCGTGACGGCACCCTCGCGCAGCTTGCCATGGCGCTTCAGTTCCCCCAGCACGGCCGGCAGGCCGCCGGCACGATAGTAGGTCTCGCCCAGGTACTTGCCGGCCGGCTGCATGTTGACCAAGAGCGGGATCTCGTAGCCGATGCGGTCCCAATCGTCGTTGGTGAGCTCGACGCCCATGTGGCGCGCGATGGCGTTGACGTGCGGCGGGCAGTTGGTGGAGGCGCCGATCGCCGATGCCGCGACGATCGCGTTCTCGAACGCGGCGCGCGTCATGATGTCGGACGGCTTCAGGTTCTCGCGCACCAGCTCGACCGCGCGTTTTCCTGTCGCGTAGGCCATCTGCGCGCGCTCGCGATAGGGGCCGGGGATGGCGGCGCAGCCGGGCAGCGACATGCCGAGTGCTTCGGCCATGGCGTTCATCGAGCTCGCCGTGCCCATGGTGTTGCAATGACCGACGCTCGGCGCCGACGCCGCGACCATGTCGATGAACTTGGCATAGTCGAGGAGACCGGCGGCATGGCGCCGGCGCGCCTCCCACACGACCGTGCCGGAGCCGGCGAGCTCGCCCTCGAAATGACCGTCGAGCATCGGGCCGCCCGACAGCACGATGGCCGGAATGTCGACCGTGGCGGCGCCCATCAGCATGGCGGGCGTGGTCTTGTCGCAGCCGGTGGTCAGCACGACGCCGTCGAGCGGATAGCCGTAGAGCACCTCGACCAGGCCCAGATAGGCCAGGTTCCGGTCGAGCGCCGCGGTCGGCCGCTTGCCGGTCTCCTGGATCGGATGGACCGGGAATTCGATCGGCAGGCCGCCGGCGTCGCGGATGCCGGCCTTGACCCGCTCGGCCAGGTCGATGTGATGGCGATTGCACGGCGAGAGGTCGCTGCCGGTCTGGGCGATGCCGATGACCGGCTTGCCGGACTGCAGCTCCTCGCGCGTCAGGCCGAAATTGAGGTAGCGCTCGAGATAGAGCGCCGTCATGCCGGGATTGCCCGGATTGTCCCACCAAAGCTGGCTGCGCAGCTTGCGGCCTTGATTGTCCGCCATTCGTTCGAACTCCTTCGTCACTCAACGCCCGGCAGCCATGACGGCCGCCGGTCTTGTCCATGGCGCTTTACGCACCAATTCTGGGGGAAGCCGCCTGCGGCGCAGCCCAATCGCTTGACCGCGACCGCCCGATGGCCGCAGAACCACGATTTCCTTGTCACCGCAAAGCGGCGTAGCCCCCCAATCCCATGGCAATTCCGTACTCGTCCGAGGATCTCGGCCGCGCCTTCGATGCCCGCACGCTGGCCCGCGGCCGCACCCTGCTGCTGGCCGGCCAGGTGGCGCTCCATATCGACGGCGACACGATCGAGGGCGTCGTGCGCGAGGGCGACCGGCAGTATCGCGGCAGCCTGCACCCGGCGATAGCGAACGGCCGTGTCACCTTCGCCAGCCAATGCAGCTGCGGCCAGCGCAACTGCGCCCATCTGGTGGCGGCGGCGCTGGGCGTGCTCGACAAGTACCCGGAATGGCGCCGGCAGCAGCAGCAGAGCTTCCTCGCCAACCTCTTGGCCGCCCCGCCCAAGGAGCGCACGCGGCTCGTGTTCCTCTTGGAACCGGGCGAAGGCGAGACCTGCTTCTTCGTCTCGCCGGTGCTGGAGCATGACCGGACCGGCCGCATCGAGCCGGTCAGCCCACGGCGCATCGGCGAGGAGATCGAGCGTTCGCCTGGCGAGCGGGCCCTCGCCCGCCTGATCGGTGGCGACGAGACGCGCGTCGCGGTCGCCGCCTCCGAGCCGCAGGCGGCGGCACGGCTCATCGACCAGCTGGTCGGATCCGGCCTTGCCCGTTGGCAGCCGTCCAACAAGCGCCTGATCAAGGGGCCGCAGCGCGTGTTCGACGCGGCGAAGCCGCCGGAGTTGCCGCCGAAATCCGCTGTGCTGCGCGCCGGCACCAGCCTCTGGTACGTCGACGCCCATAGCGGGCACCTGGGCCTGGCCGTGCCGCGCGCCCCGGCCTCGACCGCCACCCGCAGGCCGCTGGCGCCGCCCATCCGGCGCGGCACCGCCGGGCTGCGTGACGCCAATCTGCGCGAGATGAGCCGGCGTGCCGAACCCGCGCGCTCGGCACCGCGCGCGACGCCGGCGGATCTCGTCATTCTCGACCGGCCGATGGTGCCGGTCATCAAGCTCGCGCGCATCGAGGGGCCGGACGAGATGGGCCGGATCCAGCAGGTCGACGCGCTCACCCTCGCCTTTGCCTACGATAGGGGCCTCGCCGAGCCCGACGACGAGCGGCAGTTCGTTCGCGTCGAGGACGGCACTGGCGAGCCCATGTTCCTGCGCCGCGACCGGCCGGCCGAGGCCCGGGCCGAGGGGCAGCTGCGCGAGGAAGGCTTCGTGCAGGTCCGCGTCCAGACCAAGGGCCAGGCCAAGGGCCGGCGCATCTATCTCTACCGCGGCAAGGACGCGGGCGAGCGCTGGCAACGCTTCCTGGCCGAACGCGTGCCGGCGCTCGAGGCCCAGGGCTGGCGCGCCGAGATCGAGGACGGCTTCGGCCCGCAGCTGATCGACGTCATCGGCGAGATCGACATGCGGCTCGCCGACGAGGAGGGCGGCTGGTTCTCGCTCGAGCTCGGCATCGAGGTCGAGGGCGAGCGGTTGCCGCTGCTGCCGATCCTGACCCGCATCCTGGATCGCGGCGGGCTCGAGACCATGCCCACGGTCGACGGCAAGGTGCGCGTCCAGCTCGACGACGGCCGCATGCTGGCGCTGCCGGTCGAGCGGATCGCACGCATGCTGGCCACCATGAGCGACCTGATCGAGGCCGCACGCCGTACCGGCGCCGGCACGCTCATGCTGCCGGCGAGCGAGGCGCCGGCCGTGGTCGACCTCGAGGAAGTGCTGGTCGCGCGCTGGCAGAATGCCGCGCACATCCGCCGTTACGTCGAGCGCTTCCGCGACGATCTCACCATCGAGCCGATACCGGTGCCGGCCCGATTCAAGGGCACGCTCCGGCCCTACCAGTCCCAGGGGCTCGACTGGTTGCAGCATCTCGCAGGCCAAGCCATCGCCGGCATCCTGGCCGACGACATGGGGCTCGGCAAAACGGCCCAGACCATCGCCCATATCGTGGCCGAGCACGACGCCGGCCGGCTCGACCGGCCGGTGCTGATCGTGCTGCCGACCAGCCTCGTCGCCAACTGGTCGGCCGAGCTCGCCAAGTTCGCGCCCCACCTCCGGCGCGCCGTGCTGCACGGGCTCGACCGGCACGAGCGGCGGCGCTCGCTCGGCCAGACCGAGGTGGTGATCACGACCTACACCGTCCTGGCCCGCGACATCGAGCTCATGAGCGAGATGGAATGGCATCTCGTCGTGCTGGACGAGGCTCAGGCGATCAAGAGCCCGGAATCCAAGACCTTCCGCGCCGTCTGCCAACTCAAGACCCGGCACAAGCTGTGCCTGTCGGGCACGCCGATCGAGAACAATCTCGAGGAACTGTGGGCGCAGTTCGCCTTCCTGATGCCGGGCTTGCTCGGCGACCGGCGCGGCTTCGCCAAGCGCTTCCGCACGCCGATCGAGAAGAAGGGCGACGAGGTCCGGCGCGACCAGCTGATCCGCCGCATCCGCCCGTTCATCTTGCGCCGCACCAAGGCCGAGGTCGCGAGCGACCTGCCGCCGAAGCACACCATCATCCGCCGCGTCTCGTTGGCGCCGGAGCAGCGCGAGCTCTACGAGACGATCCGTGTGACCCTCTACGAAAAGCTCCGCCACGAGCTGGCCGAGCGCAACGCCGGCCAGGGCCGGATCGTGCTGCTGGACGCACTTTTGAAGCTGAGGCAGGTGTGCTGCGACCCGCGCCTCGTCAAGTTGCCAGCCGCGCGCGAGGTCGCGATGTCGAGCAAGCTCGACGAGCTCAAGGAGATGCTGGTCGAGATGATCGCCGAGGGCCGGCGCGTCCTCCTGTTCTCGCAATTCACCTCGATGCTCGACCTCATCAAGGAGGCGGTGACGGCAGCCGGCATCGATTTCGTCGAGCTGCGCGGCGACACGGCCGACCGCGCGACGCCGGTCAGGCGCTTCGAGGCGCTCGAAGTACCGCTGTTCCTGATCAGCCTCAAGGCGGGCGGCCGCGGCCTCAACCTGACCTCCGCCGACACGGTCATTCACTATGACCCGTGGTGGAACCCGGCCGCCGAGGAACAGGCGTCCGACCGCGCGCACCGCATCGGCCAGACCAAGTCGGTGTTCGTCTACAAGCTGATCGCCGCCGGCACGGTCGAGGAGCGCATCGTCGAGCTGCAGGAGCGCAAGGCGGCCTTGGCCAACATCGCGCTCGGCGCCGAGAGCGAGTTCGCCGGCATCGAGCTCGACGACATCGACTACCTGTTCGGCGACGCGGCGGACCAGGAGGCGGCTTAGGGCCACTGCTTCTCCCGTCATCCCCGCGCAGGCGGGGATCCAGCAATGAGCCGCGTCGGCGGCGACAAGACTCTTGTCCGCGCTGCCGCGCGTAAGGGCTGGATCCCCGCCTGCGCGGGGATGACGGAAGAGCGGGTGCCACCGCACCATCTCAGCCTTCCACCCCGAAGCGGAAGATGGTGGTCGAGCGGAAAGTCTCGCCGGGCCGGAGCACGGTCGACGGGAAGTGCGGCTGGTTCGGCGAATCCGGGAAATGCTGAGTCTCGAGGCAGAAGCCGTCGCCCTGGCGATAGAGCCGGCCGGACTTGCCCGCGCGCGTGCCCGTGAGGAAATTGGCCGTGTAGAACTGCACGCCCGGCTGGTCGGTCAGCACGTCCAGCACACGGCCCGAGGCGGGATCGGTCACGCGGGCGGCGAGCGTCGCAACACCCGGCTGCCGGTCGTTCAGCACGAAATTATGGTCGTAGCCGCGGCCGAACAGGATCTGCGGGTCGCGCGCGTCGCGGATCTCGGCGCCGATGCGCTTCGGCGTGCGGAAGTCGAACGGCGTGTCGGCGACCGGACGGATCTCGCCGGTCGGGATCAGATGCTCGTCGACCGGCGTGAAGCCGTCGGCCTCGATCTGGGCGACATGCCCCAGCACGTCGCCGGCGCCTTCGCCGCCGAGGTTGAAATAGGCGTGGTTCGTGAGGTTGAGCACGGTCGGCCGATCGGTCGTCGCCCGATAGTCGATCGTGAGCGCATTCTCGGCGCCGACCCGATAGGTGACGGTGGCCGCGAGCCGGCCAGGATAGCCCTCCTCGCCGTCGGCGCTCACATAGGCAAGGCGCAGTACCGCCTCGGCGCCATCGCTCGCCTCGAGCACGGTCCAGACGGCCTTGTCGAAGCCCTTGAGGCCGCCGTGGAGCGCGTTCGGCCCATTGTTCACGGCGAGCCGATAGGCCGTGCCGTCGAGCGTGAAGCGGCCGCCGGCGATCCGGTTGCCGTAGCGGCCGACGATCGTGCCGAAATATTGCGGCTTCTCGACATAATCCTCGAGGCCGGCATAGCCCATGACCAGGTCGGCGAAATGCCCGTGCCGGTCGGGCGCCTCGATCGCCTGGATCGTGGCACCGTAGGTCAGGAGGCGGACAGCGAAGCCCCGAGCATTCGTCAGGCGAAAGGCCTCGATGCCGGTTCCGTCGGCCAGCTGCCCGAACGGCGTCCGGATGATGCGCGCCGCCTTCTCCTCCGCCATCGGTCCTCCTCCCTTGGAACGGACGTATCCCGTCCGCCGCTTCGGTCCCATCAGGAACGCGCCGGGCGGCGAGCAGGTCAAGTCCTTTTGTATGAGGATTAGCGCCCGCCGTACCGAAGTACGCTCCCGGGCGCCGCACTCAGCCCCGGCGGCGCACCCCGGCCAGCACGGTCTCGACCGGGTCTGGCGCATTCGGGTCGCCGGTCCGCGCCCAGTCGAGCGCCCGGCGGACGTCGCCCATGGTGTTGTCGAGCAGCTCGACCATAGCACGATGGGCGCCCTCGCCGTCCTGGGCTACGACCGCGTCCAGGATCGCCTTGTGCTTGCCGAGCGCGTGGCGCGGGCCGCCCGGCGTCGCGTTCGACAGGCGGAAGCCCATCGCGAGCGCCGTCTCGATCAGGGCGCCGAGCGGCGCCATCAGCTCGTTGTGCGTCGCCTGCAGCAGCGACTGATGGAAGCGCATGTCGGGCTCTTCCCAGCGCTCGGCGTCGTTGCCGGCGGCCGCCATGCCGGCATAGGCGCTCTCGAGCCGCGTCAGGTCCTCGTCGGTCCGGCGGAGTGCCGCAAGCCTTGCCCCCTGCGGCTCGATCATGAGGCGCAGCTCGAACAGGTCCTTGACGAAACGCTCGACCGGAGCCGCCGCCAGCTGCCAAGCCAGGATGTCCGGGTCGAGCATGTTCCATTCGGCGCGCGGCCGGATGCGGGTGCCGGCCTTGCGGCGCGACTGCACCAGCCCCTTGGCCGCCATCAGCTTGATCGCCTCGCGCAGCGCCGTGCGGCTGACGCCCAACTGGACGCTCAATTCCTCTTCGGTCGGCAGGAAGCTGCCGGGGGCGAGCTCGCCGCGCACGATCTTGAGACCGATCTCGTGGGCGACCTGGCCGTGCACGCTGCTGCGGGAGAAGGTCCGGTCGGGTCGGGTCTGCGGCTTGGCTCTCGGCATCACTTCTTCACGGCGGTTGCTCGATCAGCGATTTGTCACACTAGGGCATATTCCGTTCGGCGGAAATGATTTACCCGGCGAAACGCCGCGACGGCCGCCCGCGGATGCCGAGGCCGGTGACGGCGAAGAGCCCGCCGGCGCCGGGATATTGGGCGAGCGTCGCCGCATCGAGACCGATGGCGGCGCTCGTGACATAGAGGATGTCGAGATTGGGGCCGCCGAAGCAGGCGCTCGTCACTTGCGGCGCCGGGATCGCGAGCACGCGCTCGATCGAGCCGTCCGGCCGATAGCGGGTCAGGCGCCCGCCGCCCCAGTGCGCGCTCCAGATATGGTCCTCGGCGTCGACAACCAGCCCATCGGGATGGCCGGCGTCGGCCGGCACGCGCGCGAACACCCGCCGCGGGCCCGGTCGGCCGGCGGCCGCATCGAAGTCGTAGGCGAAGATCAGGCCGCCCACGGTATCGACGAAATAGAGCGTCCGCCCGTCGAGGCTCCAGTCAATGCCGTTGGTGATGGCGATATGGCTTTCGAACGCCTCGACCTGCCCATCGGGATCGAGCCGGTAGAGATGGCCGGTCGGCGCTTTCTCGTCGTCGTCCATGGTGCCGGCCCAGAAGCGGCCGGCCGCGTCGACGCCGCCGTCGTTGAACCGGTTGTCGGGCAGATGCGCCTCCGGATCGACGAGCGACGTGACGGCACCCGTCTCCGGATCGATCAGCGCGAAACCGTCCTTGAAGGCGCCGACGAGGCCGCCCTGCTCGCGCAACGCCACCGTGCCGAGCCGGCTCGGCATCGCCCAGGACCGGTCGGCCCCGCTCGCCGGTTCGTAGCAATGGAGCTTCAGCCCCTTGATGTCGACCCACCAGACGACCCGGGCCCGATCATCCCAGACCGGGCCTTCACCGACGACCGCACGGGCCGGAACGACGCAGTCGATGCGCATGATCAGGTCCAGCCGCCATCAACGACGAAATTCTGCCCGGTCACGAGCCGGCTGTCGTCGGCCGAAAGCCACAGCGCCATGCGCGCGATATCCGGCGGGAAGAGCTTCTCCGGAATGCACTGGCCCTTCAGCATCTCGGCCTCGGACTCGGGCGTCAGCCACAGCTTGATCTGCCGTTCGGTCATGATCCAGCCGGGGAAGAGCGCATTGACGCGGATCTTGTGCGGGCCCAGGTCGCGCGCGAGCGCCCGCGTCAGGCCCACGACCGCGGATTTCGCGGTGAGATAGACCGGCATGCCGCCCTGGCCCAAGAGGAAGCTGACCGAACTCATGTTGACGATGGCGCCGCCGCCGGCCGCGATCATGTCGTCCTTGACGGCCTGGGCCGCGAAGAACTGATGCTTGAGGTTCGTCGCCATCCGCTCGTCCCAGAATTCGGACGTGACCTGGTCGATCGTGTGGCGGTCGTCGCGCGCGGCGTTGTTGATGAGCACGGTGATCGGGCCGAAGGCCGCGCGGATCTCGGCGATCGCCCGGCCCAGGGCCGCGGTGTCGCGGAGATCGGCCGCCTCGAACCGCACCTGGGGCCCGAGCGTCGCCTGCAGCGCGTCGCCCGCCTCGGTATCGAGATCGATGAAGCCGACCCGGGCGCCCTGCGCCACGAAATGCTCGACGATCGAAGCCCCGATGCCGGACGCACCGCCGGTCACCAGGGCCGTGCGGCCGCGCAGGCTTGGATATGTTGCGAATTCTGTCATGCGGGTCCTTCCTAGATCGTCTTTTGCCCAGATACCTTTGCCCAGATACCCTGTACCTAGATCGCCATCTCGATCCGGGCGTTGCGGCTCCACGGCAGCCGGTAAAGTCCTTGCAGCACAAGCGAGGCGGCGCCGCGCGCCCAGACCTCGTCGGTCCAGTCGTGGAACACGATCTCGCATCGGCCGGCGAGCACCTTGAGCGAGTTCGTGGCAACGGCCGCGCGCACCGACGGCTCCAAGAGATCGGCGGCGCGCATGCCGGCGCCCGAGATGATGACCTTGCCCGGATCGATGACGTTGACGAGGTTGGCGATGCCAAGCCCCAGGATCTCGCCCGCCGCGTCGAACACCGCCCGCAGCCCCTCGTTGCCCTCGCGCGCGAGCCGCGTCACCTCGCACACCGCCGCCTCGATCGACGGCTCGTCGTCGGTCGGCGGCAGGTCCACGATCTTGCGCGCCTCACGCAGGATGGCGTAGTCGGCGCAGAACGCCTCGACGCACCCATGCTGGCCGCAGCGGCAGAGCGGTCCGTGCCGATCGATCTTGGAATGGCCGAATTCGGTGCCCATGCCGTGGTGGCCGCGGTAGAGGTCACCGTTGATGAACAGGCCCATGCCGATGCCGGCCTCGACCGTTACGACCACGAAATTATCGACACCCTGCCCGTGCCCGAACCAGCGTTCGGCCAAGGTCACCAGATTCGCGTCGTTCTCGATCACGGCCGAGACGCCCAGGCGGTCGCTCAGCATGCGTGCGAGCGGCACAGGGGCCGGCTCGGCCGCGAGGATCGGGCTCCAGTGCGAAATGCCGGCGACCGAGTCGATGAAGCCCGGCAATCCCACGCCGACGCCTGCGATCTGCGCCATGGTGATGCCGGCCTTGGTGACCGCGGCGCGGATGCCGTCCTCGAGCAGGTCGGCGATGAGTTCCGCACCAAGACGCCAGGTCCTGACCGGCAGCACCAGACAGGCGAGCGGATCGGCGCGCAGGTTCGTGACCGTGATCGACACCTGATGCATCGACAGCTTGGCGCCGACGACATAGGCGGCGTTCGGGTTCATGCGCAGCAGCACGCGGGGCCGGCCGCGCCCGGCCATCGACTTCGTGGCCCCCGACGTCTCGCCCTCGTCGTAGTAGATCACGCCCTCGTCCAAGAGCGTCGTGATGATGGCCGAGACGGTCGTCCGGCTGAGCTGCGTCCGCTCGCCGACCTCGGCGCGGGAAATCGGTTCGAATCGACGGATCGTATCGAGCACATGAAAGCGGTTGATCGCCCGAATGAGCTCCGTGTCCCCCGTCTGCATCGCGTCCATGCCGTTATCCCGCCTCGGGTATGCCATTGCGGACAATTCTCTCGGGTACGAGCGATAGCACTCGCCCCGGCGCATCCCGTACTTGGTACTCTCGCCCGATTTTTTCCGCGATATCTACAAAAATGGCAAATCAAAATGTTGGGAACCTCTTCAGACGATCGCCGTTTGCTCCCGCCGCAGGCATCATTCTGGCAAAATTGCGGCAGATGCGCGACTTGCACGCATGAGCGTTGCATCAGATGCTTGACAGTCTCGAATTCATAGCGGATTTATGATCAAGAGTTTTACAAAAATCGGTCCGACACGCGGATCGACGTTGGGGAGGATCATGGTCTCAGGACCAGCAGCGGCGCGCGACCTTCCGCCTGGGCAAACCCGCCCGGCCGGTACTGGAATCGGGCGCCTTCTTCCCCCGACAAGGTTTGGAATTCTCGCACCCCGTTGAACGGCGCACGACCCGCGCGCACGGAGACGGCAACGAACAAGGGCAGGGAGACGCACGAAAATGAGGGGACTGCAGCAACGGATGCTCGGCACGACGTTCTTGGGCCTCGCCCTGGCCAGCGGCGTGCTGGCGGCGGCATCGGCCCAAGCGGCCGACAAGAAAGTCGTCGTGGGCGTGAGCTGGTCGAACTTCCAGGAAGAGCGCTGGAAGACCGACGAGGCCGCGATCAAGGCCGAGCTCGCCAAGGAAGGCGCCAGCTATGTCAGTGCCGACGCGCAGAGCTCGCCCACCAAGCAGCTCTCCGACGTCGAGAGCCTGATCGCGCGCGGCGCCACCGCGCTCATCATCCTGGCCCAGGACTCGGGCGCCATCCAGCCGGCGATCGACAAGGCCAAGGCCGAGGGCATCCCGGTCGTGGGCTACGACCGGCTGATCGAGAGCCCGGGCGTATTCTACCTGACCTTCGACAACCGCGAGGTCGGCCGCATCCAGGCGCGCGAAGTGTTCAAGGTGGCGCCCAAGGGCAACTACGTCTTCATCAAGGGCTCGTCGAGCGACCCCAATGCCGACTTCCTGCATGCCGGCAGTCTCGACGTGCTGGACCCGGCGATCAAGTCGGGCGCCGTCAAGATCGTGGGCGAGGAATACACGCCCGGCTGGCTGCCGGAGAACGCCCAGAAAGAAATGGAACAGATCCTGACCAAGGCCAATAATAAGGTCGACGCCGTGGTCGCCGCCAATGACGGCACGGCGGGCGGCGCCGTCGCGGCGCTGCAGGCGCAGGGCCTGGCCGGCATCCCGGTCTCGGGCCAGGACGGCGACAAGGCGGCCTTGAACCGCATCGCCCGCGGGCTGCAGACGGTCAGCGTCTGGAAGGATGCGCGGCTGCTCGGCAGGACCGCAGCCGAGGCGGCAGTCGCCATGGCCAAGGGCACCACGCCCGACAAGCTGCCGGGTGCCAAGAAATGGGCCGAGGGCCCGAAGAAGGTGCCGATGGACGCGGTGTTCCTGACCCCGGTCGGCATCACTAAGGCCAATCTCGACGTGGTGATCAAGGCGGGCTGGGTGACCAAGGAGGTCGTCTGCCAGGGCGTCGATCCGGCGAAGGCACCGCCCGCCTGCAAGTAGTCGCTATCTGGCCGGCGGCTGCCGCTTGTACGCGGCCGCTGCCCAGGCGCCGCCGGCCACACTCTTTTGTTCAGGACCTGGTTCCATGATGTCGTTGGCTCAATCGCCCGCCACCCACAAAGGCACTGCTCGCGACCTGAAGAGCGCGCTCGAGGTCGATCTGCGCCTGCTCGCGATGATCGGCGCAGTCGCCGTCATCTGGGTCGGCTTCGACCTCCTGACCGATGGCATCTTCCTGACCGCGCGCAACCTGTGGAATCTGACGGTGCAGACGAGCGTCGTCGGCATCATGACGACCGGCATGGTGCTGGTCATCGTGACCCGGCACATCGACCTGTCGGTGGGATCGGTCCTGGGCTTCGTCGGCATGATCATGGCGGTGCTGCAGGTGCAGTATTTCCCGATCGGCGCCGGCTGGAACTGGGTCGGCTCGCTGGTCCTGGGCCTGGCGCTCGGCGCCGTGATCGGCGCCTTCCAGGGCTGGTGGGTGGCACACCGCGGCGTGCCGTCGTTCATCGTGACCTTGGGCGGCCTCTTGATCTTCCGCGGCCTCGCCTGGACCGTGACCGAGGGCCAGACCGTGGCGCCGCTTGACGAGACGTTCCAGCTGATGGGCGGCGGCCTTTTGGGCTCGATCGGCGCGTTCTGGAGCTGGATGGTCGGCGCCGCCGGTGTCGCCCTCGTGCTCTTCCGCACCTTCGCCGCCCGCCGGCGCCGGCAGCGCTACGGTTTCCCGGTCCGGCCGGTCTGGGCCGAAATCCTGGTCGCAGCCATCGTCATCGCCGGCATCGTGGGCTTCGTCGCGGTCATGAATGCCTACGACCGGCCGCGCACCGACATCGCCCAGGGCATTCCGATCCCGGTGCTCATCCTGATCGGCGCGGTCATCGTCATGTCGTCGATCACCAAGGTCACGAAGTTCGGCCGCTACGTCTTCGCGATCGGCGGGAATCCGGAGGCGGCCCAGCTCGCCGGCATCAACACCAAGCTCGTCATCATGAGCGTGTTCGCGCTGATGGGGCTCTTGGCCGGCATCGCGGGCGCCGTGCAGACCGCACGGCTCAACGCCGGCGCCAATTCGACGGGCGAGCTGCTCGAGCTCTCGGTCATCGCGGCGGCCGTCATCGGCGGCACCTCGCTCGCCGGCGGCACGGGCACGATCTCCGGCGCCATCGTCGGCGCGGTTTTCATGCAGAGCCTGCAGAGCGGCATGATCCTCTTAGGATTGCCGACCCCGATGCAGAACGTGGTGATCGGCCTTGTCCTGATCCTCGCCGTCTGGATCGACACCAGCTATCAGCGGCGGCGCCTATGACCGGCGGCCTCGGAACCAACTCGGGAGAGACCTCGATGACTTCCACCCCGATGGGCGTCCATCCGCTGGTCGAGATGCGCAACATCTCGATCCATTTCGGCGGCATCAAGGCGGTCGACGACGTGAGCGTCGACCTCTATCCGGGCGAGGTCGTAGCGCTCCTCGGCCACAATGGCGCCGGCAAGTCGACGCTCATCAAGATCCTGTCCGGCGCCTATCGGGCGAATTCGGGCCAGATCCTGATCGACGGCAAAGAGGCGCATATCACGGCCCCGCGCGACGCCAAGGCCCATGGCATCGAGACGATCTACCAGACGCTGGCCTTGGCCGAGAACATCGACGCGCCCGGCAACCTGTTCCTGGGCCGCGAGCTCATGACGCCGTGGGGCACGCTCGACGACGCCGCCATGGAGCATGCGGCGCGCCAGGCGATCCTGGAGCTGAACCCGAACTTCACCCGCATCAAGGAGCCGGTGAAGAACCTGTCGGGCGGCCAGCGCCAGTCGGTCGCGATCGCGCGGGCACTCCATTTCAACGCCCGCATCCTGATCATGGACGAGCCGACCGCAGCCTTGGGGCCGCACGAGACGCGCCAGGTCGCCGACCTGATCACGCGCCTCAAGGCCAAGGGCATCGGCATCTTCCTGATCAGCCACGACATCCACGACGTGTTCGACCTCGCCGACCGCATCAGCGTGATGAAGAACGGCAAGCTGGTCGGAACCGTCAGGACCGAAGACGTCACCCAGGACGACGTGCTCGCCATGATCATCCTGGGCAAGCGGCCGAAGATCGCCGCGTAGGACGTGAACACCGAGGGGGGGAACGCGATCACCAAGACCACGAGATCATTGACGGCCGCCTGAGACCGGCCCCGATCCCGCACCAACGATACCCGACGCGCCGAACTTGTCTCGGCTGCGAAGCGGGAAGTTTTGCGCGAACGAACAACACCACGATGAGACAGACGCTCTAGAGGGAGGGAAAGAACAATGGCAGGGAAAACTATCAGAGCCGCATTGGGCGGGCTCGCCGTCGCCACGGCGGTGGGCCTGGCGCCGCCGGCCTCGGCGCAGACGGTGACCAATCCGACGGCCTTGACCGACTTCGGCAATCAGTTGCTCGAAGACGGCATATTCTTCCGCGGCCACTATGTCGGCGAGGGCGCGGCCAATCCATCGGGCGGCTTGTCGCAGAGCTCGCGCTATACCGGCCAGGTCGACATCGGCGCCGATTTCGACATGGGCAAGATCGCCAACCTCGGCAATTCGGCGATCCATCTGACGTTCAGCGATCGGCACGGTCAGAACCTGGCGGCGAAGGACATCGGCAACAGCATCTCGGTGCAGGAAGTCTACGGCGGCGGCCAGACCTACAAGCTGACCGAGCTCAGCTGGGACCAGGCACTGTGGGACGACCATGTCGAATTCCTGGTCGGCCGCACCGATGCGCCGAGCGATTTCGCCGCCTCGTCCTTCTACTGTAACTTCCAGACCAATTCGACCTGCGGCAACTCGAGCCTGTTCGGTCAGGACAATGCGCTCAACTACTATCCGGTCGGCGTCTGGGGCGGCCGCATCACCATCAAGCCGACACCGCGGCTCTATGGCCAGATCGGCGCCTACGAGCAGGATCCGAACCAGGGCTCGAGCCAGACCCACGGCTTCGACTTCGGCGTTGACCGGGCGACCGGCTACGTCCTGCCGGTCGAGCTCGGCTATCAGACGAACTTCTCGTCGGATCCCTATCCCCGGCACTACAAGATCGGCATGTTCTATGACTCGGGCCCGTACAGCGACCCGTTCTTCGACGTCAACCATAATTCGGCGGCCTTGACCGGCCTGGCGCACGAGCAGCATTCCGGCCGGACCTCGATCTACGGTCTGTTCGACCAGATGGTCTGGCGGCCGGACCCGTCGTCCCAGCGCGGGCTCTATATCTTCGGCGGCGTCACCGCCGGCACGGACTCGAGCCAGCTCGCCGACTACTTCCTGCAGTTCGGCACGCTCTATAAAGGCCCGTTCGAAGGCCGTGACGCCGACGCCATCGGCTTCGTCATCACCGACCTGCACTGGGGCAACCACACCATGGACTTCCTGCGCGACTCGCGCATCGCCGCGGGCGGCAGTGCGACGACGCAGAATCCGAATGAAGTCATGATGGAATTGAACTACGGCGCCCAGGTGACGCCGTGGCTGCGCGTCACGCCCAACCTTCAATACATCATCAACCCGGACAACCTGCCGGAGCCGGCGCTGAAGAAGAACATCGACGACACGTTCGTCGTCGGCCTGAAGTTCGTCATCGGCCTCCCGGAACTGATCGGCTTGCCGACCAAGAACTACAACCACTAACCCCGAAACACCGGCCGGGGACGATCCCCCGGTCGGTGTCAGCCGGCCGGTGCACCCCACCCGGCCGGGATCCCCCCGGAAGAACTCCCCGAAGGGCTTCCCCAACTCCCCCGGATCCGTATCCCCACGGATCCGGGGACTTTTTTGCCTGCTACTCGGCGATCACGACGCCCTTGGCCGTGTCGGCATGATATTCGCCCGAGAACGGATACTTGCCGGCGCCGAGCGGCCTGAGGCGCACCGTACCGGTGCCGCCGCCGGCCACGACCTTCTCGACCTTGAGCGCCGAGGAATCGAACTCCTCCGCCGTCGTGTCCTGGTTATGGATCGTGATGACGGTCGGCTTGCCAGCCGGCACATGGATCTCGGCCGGGGTGAACTTGTGGTCCTTGATCGTGAGCTCGACCGCGGTCGGCTCTTCCGCACGGGCAGGCAGGGCGGACAGGGACAGGCTCAGCACGGCAGCGGCCATGACGGCCCCGGAAAGACGAATCATCAACGAAAACTCCCTCGTATCTCTCGTTTGTCAGGCCTCGAACAAGGATTGGCCGATATAGCCGCCCGGCCGGGCGCCGGGCGGGCAGGCAAACAGGCCACTGCCGACATGGGTCGCGAACTGGTTCAGCATGTCGAATTTCGACGAGTTGCCGAAAATCTTGATGAAGCCGGTGCGCGGGTCGCGCTGGTAGCACACGAACAGCAGGCCGGCGTCATAGAGCATGCCCTGCTTCCACGGCGGCCAGCGCTCGGCCGTGAAGGCGACGCCGTCGTTGTAGGAATAGCCGCGCCGGTAGATCTCGGCCCCGTCGTTGCTCGACGAATGCGACAGGCGGACATGGGAATTCTCCGGCATCACCGGATTGCCCTCGGCATCGGTCGCGTCGAGATCGACCTCGTCGAACTCCTTCTTCTTGCCGAGCGGTGCGCCCGAATACTTGTGCCGGCCGATGGTCTTTTCCTGGAAATCGACGTTCATGCGATCCCAGTGCTCGAGCGAGATGCGGACACGGCGCACGACCATGTAGCTGCCGCCCTGCATCCAGGCCGGACCTTCCGGCCCGACCCAGACGACCTTGTCGATCTGGTCCGGCTGGCGTGTGCCGTCCTTGAAGCCCATCAGGTTGCGCGGCGTCTTCTCGCCCGGCGGCTGAGAGGAGAAGCCGGTCTGGACCCAGCGCATCTCGGCGATGTCGTAGGCCATGGCCGAAAGCTGGCGTACCGCGTGGAACGCCACTTGCGGATCGTCGGCGCAGGCCTGGACGCTGAGGTCGCCGCCTGTCCGGGCCGGCACCAGCTGGTCGCCGTTGAAGCGCGGCAGGTCGACGAGCGCTTCCGGCCGATGGGCCGCCAGGCCGTAGCGGTCCTGGCCGTCCTTGGTGAAGAGCCCGGCGCCGAAGCCGAAGGTAAGCGTGAGCCGCGCCGGCCCGAGACCGAGGCCGTCCGCCGAATCGCCGGCCGGCACGCTCTGGTCCGCCGGAATCGGCTCGGCCGGCTCGCCGCGGGTGAGCCGCGCCGCCGCCTCGGTCCAGCGCTGCAGGAGCTTGACCACGTCCTCGCGCTTCGTCGTCGTGAGATCGAAGGCGGCGAAATAGGTATGCGACTGGGCCGGCGTCAGGATGCCCGACTGGCGCGCACCCCAGAACGGCTCGGCGGCCGGCGTGCCGGCGCGCTTCTTATCGGGCGCCGGGGTCGTGGCGGCCTCCGCGGTAAGCCCGATGCCGCCGGCAGCGACCAGGCTGCCGGCGGTGGCGAGAAAGCCGCGCCGCGACGGGTGCGGCGGCTTGCGCCCAGAGATACTCATCGTGCCTCCACGACCGTGTTCATGTCGTCCTCGACGTAATAGAAGCCCTTGCCGTCGGGCGTCAGCGCGATGCCGAACAGGTCGCCGCTGCCCGGCGGCGTCTGCGCCTGGTCGGTGTCGATCCATTGCGCGGCGATCTGCTTGCCGGCGACTGGGTCGATCTCGACCACCTTGCCGTTCTTGGCATTGCAGACGAGCAGGTGGCCGTTCGGCGTCATGATCATGGCGAGCGGCCGGGCCATCTGGCCGTCGCGCGTCACTTCCTTGCCGGTGCCGGCGCTGGTCGTGCGGGTCGTGGCATCGGGAATCGCGACGATGCGGTTCTCGAGCGCGTCCGAGACGTAGAGCACGTCGCCAGCACCCACCGCGAGGCCGGTCGGCCCGATCAGGAACACGTCCTTGTCGGAACGCTGACCGAAGCCGTCGGCGACGACCGTGCGCTTCGCGATCACCGGCGGCTTGCCGTCGGCGATCGTGAGGTCGAGCCTCAGCACGGTCGCCTTCTTGATCGTGACGGAATAGCCCGTCGTGTCATGCACCTCGGGCCCCGGCACCTCGAAGCCGGCCATGCTGACGAAGATGCTGGCGGTCGCCCCATTGTCGACCGTTGCGATATTGCCCCAGGGCGAATTGATGTCCGGACCGGACCAGGTCGCGGCGAGCTCGCCGTTCGGGCTGAAGACAAGCAGGCAACCGTCGCCCTTGGTCCGGGTCGTGCCGTCGTTGCTGGGCGTGCTGCCGACGATGACCCAGCCGGTCTTGAGCATGGTCATCGCGGTCGAGAGCCCGACGCCGCCCGGGCAGGCCGGCAGATGGCGCGGCACCTGGGCGAACAGCGTCGTCTGCTTGGTCGTCGGGTTGTAGTCGACGATCGTCGTGCCGAGCCCCTGCAGGTTCGTGAGATCGTTGAAATTGTCGATCAGCACGTCGTCCTTCTGGATCTTGCCGGCCGAGACCGGCGCCACGACGATCGCATAGGGGTTCTGGTCGCCGTTCTCCGGCACGGTCGTGGTCAGCGTCGTGTGCTTGCGCACGCCTTCGAGGAAGGCCCGGTTGTCCTGAGCCCCGGCCGAACCGCCGGCCGCGGCCGCCCCGAGCAGGATCGCGACGGCCGCAAGGGTCCGGGTGGGCGTGCATTTCGGGAAATGCGCCATGGCTTGTCCTTTTCGTCTGCACCGACGCGCCATGGCGCGCCGGCATGAGATAATGCGAATGAGTTGCGTTGTCACGAGAGAAACCGCGGCCGCGGGGACATCCCTGTCAGAACAGGATGTTGGTGCGCAGGCCCAGGACGAGTTCGTTCTTGATCCGCTGGCCGCCTGTGACGGGATTGGCCGTCGTCGGATTGGCGACGCCGCCGCCCGGGTTCATCACGTATTGCACGTCGGGCTGCAGCTGGAACCAGGGCGCGACCTCGTACTGGTAGGTCGCCTCGACGAAGGTCTCGTTGCTGCGGGCCGGCGTGTACGCGCCGCTGAACGCCTGCGTATCGCGGTCGAGGCCGGCGGCCCGGCCGCTCACCTTGGCATAGCCCATGCCGATGCCGAACGTGTCGTCGTCGCGGCCGAGGATCGGCTCCTTGAAGGTGAAGCCCAGGTTCGCGCTGAAGGTGACCAGATTGCGGTTGACCTCCGGCGTGCCCATGACGCGGCCGAAGATGCTGATGCTGCGGTCGGGCTCCTCGTTGTCGACCCACAGCATCTGGTCGACGACGCCGTAGATGCCGTAGTCGCCGCGATGCGACTGCGCCATGCCGGTCGACGCCGGGTCGGCGAGCGAGCGGCCGAGGTTGTCGAAGCGCTGGTCGGCGAACCGTTCCGTGTCGTACCAGATGCCGAGGCGATAGGTCCGCGACAGCGGTTCCGGCTGGTCGGCATAGAGCATGGTGCCAAGCGAGGGATAGGCATATTGCAGCTCGGCGATGGCGAGCCCGCCGCCGTTGGTCGGGAAGCTGGTGCCCGACGGGTTCGTGCGCTGCGAATCACCCCCGCTGATCGCAGTCGGGCTGCCGTTGAACAGGCCGGCGAGCACGGTGATGCCGTCCGTGGGCTTCGCCCGGAGCCGCACGCCCAGCGCCGAGAGCGGATAGGCCGGACCGCCGCCCGGCAGGTCGGCCGACGGCACCATCGGCCAGCCGAACATGGTGTTGACGAACAGCAGCGCGTTCTGGCTGACCATGAATTCCTGGTCGAGCGACTGCTGGCCGATCTTCACGTCGGCCCGATCGTCCTCCAGGAACTTCTGCTGGTACCAGAGCTCCCAGAGCCGGGTCGCGCGGTCGGCCTCGATGCCGCTCGCCGTCTGCAGGCTCTGGAGATTGTCGGCGCTCAGGTTCCGGCCATGGATCTGCAGGGCGCTCGCGTTGAAGGTGCCGCCGGACCAGCCGAAAGCGCGCTTGGTATCGAGCTGGACCGACATCTGGGTGAGGCCGTCATAGTCGAACCCGTGGCGTGAGCCACCGGTGACGTTGCCCAGCACCTCGCTCGTCTCCTGCAGCGCGAAGGTGATGCCGTTGCGCGCCAGGAAGGGGCGCAGCCCCCACATGTCGCCCAGGAGATAGCCGCTGCGTTCCAGATTGTTCGTGAAGCCGAACAGGCCGGGCGAGGCACTGCTGTTCTGCAGGTCTTCCTCGGTTGGCGCCTGCAGCTGCGGCGGTGCGGCGAGCGCCGTGGTCGAAAACGCGCCGAGCGAGAGGAAGCCAAGCGCGAGTGCCGCACCGGCCGCCTTTGTGCGCGGGACGTTTGCGCGTGGAACCGGCAGAGGGCCACGGGAGGCGAAAGGAAGGCGCGACATGAAGGGCTCCGGATGACGATCTTGCGGGACCCGTCCGACGCGCCCAGGGCCGGGCGCTGGATAGCGGGTCCGCCATCCTCATAACGAGAATCATTCGCATCCGCAATGAGAATGATTCTCGGTTGCCACCTTCAGGTGCGACGGAAGCGCCCGACCAGCTCGACGTGCGGCGACCAGACGAACTGGTCGACCGGCAGGACCCGCTCCAGGTGATAGCCGCCGTCGACCAGGATGCGTGCATCGCGCGCGAAGGTCGCGGGATTGCACGACACGCCGATGACCCGCGGCACCGTGGATTTTGCCAGCTGCTCGACTTGCGCCTTGGCGCCCGCGCGCGGCGGGTCGAACAGCACGGCGTCGAAGCGCCTCAGCTCCGCCGCCAGCAGCGGTCGCGCGTCCAGATCGCGCCGCTCGGTCGAGACGAAACCGAGCCCGGCGCGCCGGGCTGCAGCCGTAAGCGCGCCGAGCGCCGCCGCATCGCCCTCGACCGCATGCAGCAGGGCGCGGGCGCCGAGCGCCAGGCCGAACGTGCCGCAGCCGGCAAACAGGTCGGCGACCCGCTCGGCTCCGGCAAGCGCCGCCACGACCTCGGCCGTGAGCGCCGCCTCGCCATCCGCCGTCGCCTGCAGGAAACCGCCGGCCGGCGGTTCGACCGGTACGTCGCCGAAGCGATGCCCGAGCGGCCGCCGCTGCGCCGCCGGCACGGGCGCCATGTCGCCCACGCGCCACCACAGCCGCGCCAGATCTTGCGCGTCCGCGAAGGCCGTGAGCCGTTCCAGCTGTTCGAGATCCGGTGCGGCCGCCAGGGCTAAGCCCAGATCGATGCCGCCCGGCCCCTGCCCAAGCAGCACCGTGGCGCTGCCGCCCGGCAGCAGCAAGGTCGCGAGCAGCGTGCGGAGCGACGGCAGCAGCCGCGCCAAGTCTGGCAACAGCACCGGACATTCGCCAAGATCGACGATCTGGTGGCTCGCCCGGGCGTGGAAGCCCAGAAGCACGCCGCCGCTCGTCCGCTTCGCTTCCAACGTCGCCCGGCGCCGGCTTTCCGGCGGGCTTGGCGCGACAGCCTCGACCGGCACATCTGCCAACCCCTGGCGGCGGAGCGCGTCGACCACCAGGTCGCGCTTGAAGTCGAGATAGGGCTGCCAGGCCAGGTGCTGCAGCGCGCAGCCGCCGCAGGTGCCGAAATGCCGGCAGGCCGGCTCGATGCGCGACGGGCTGGGCGCGATCACGTCCAAGAGGTCGGCTGCACCGCCCATGACCCGCACCCGGACCTGCTCACCCGGCAGGCTGCCCGGCACCAGCACCGGCCGCCCGTCGAGCCGGGCGACGCCGACACCTTCGCTGCCGAGCTTGTCGATCACGAGTTCGATCTCGCGCGCCGGGCCTTTCGCCGGTTGCCGCTGGCCTTGGCGCGAGCCCGGACGCGGCCGGCCTCTCATGGCCGGGCGCTCCGGCGAGCATGGATCAGGAACTCGGTATTGCCGTCCGGGCCCTTGATCGGGCTTTCGGTGAGCCCCAGCACCTGCCAGCCCGGCCGCGCACCGAGCCAGTCGGCGATGCGCTGGCACACGGCCGCGTGCAGCGCCGGATCCTTGACCACGCCGCCCTTGCCGACCAGCGCCGGGCCGACCTCGAACTGCGGCTTGATGAGCGCCACCAGGTCAGCCTCCTCTGCCGCCCGTTCGAGCGGCGCCGGCAGCAGAGTCTCAAGCCCGATGAAGCTCGCGTCCGAGACCAGGAGCGAGATCGGCTCGGGCACCTCCGCCGCCGTCAGGTAGCGGGCGTTGACCCGTTCCAGCACGATGACGCGCGGGTCGACGCGCAGCTTCGCCGCCAGCTGGTCGTGGCCGACGTCGACCGCATAGACCCGTCTCGCACCACGCTGCAGCAGCACGTCGGTGAAGCCGCCGGTCGAAGCGCCGATGTCGAGCGCCACCCGGCCCTCGGCCGAAATGCCGAAATGGTCGAGCGCGTGGGCGAGCTTGACGCCGCCGCGCGAGACCCAGGGATGGTCGAGGCCGGTCACCCGGATCACCGCCGCATCGTCGACCGGCCGCGACGGCTTGTCGGCGACGACGCCGTCGACCGTCACCAGCCCGGCCTCGATCAAGGCGCGCGCCCGGCTGCGGCTGTCGGCCAAGCGGCCGTCGACCAGCGCCTGATCCAGGCGGCGCCCGCCCGTCATCGTCCATCCGCCATCGTCAACCCTGCTCCGGCAGCGCGCCGGCGAGGTGATGGCGCGTCTGGACCGCCAGATAGCGCCCCATGAGCGCGCGGAAGCGCAGGCTGAGCAGGGTCGACATGGTCGCGAGACCGGCGACGAAGCCCCACCACAGCCCGGCCGGCCCCCAGCCGAAGCCGAAGGCGAGGCTGGCGCCGATCGTCATGCCGAGCCCCCAATAGCCGACCGCTCCCATAAGCATCGGCACCCGCGTGTCCTTGATGCCGCGGAGCGCACCCGCCGCCACGACCTGGGCACCGTCGAACACCTGATAGACGCAGGCGATCGCCAGCAAGGTCATGCCAAGGTGGAGGACCGCCGCATAGTCCGGGTCGGCGCTGTCGAGATAGAGGGCGAAGACCAGGTGCCGGCCGAATGCCAGCACGACCGCCATGCAGGCCATGAAGCCGACGCCCATGCCGAGCGCCAGAAGGCCGGCAAGCCAGGCGCGCTGCACCGCGCCCGCGCCCATGTGGAAGCCGACCCGCACGGTCGCGGACTGGCTGATCGCCAGCGGAACCATGAAGGTGAGCGCGCTCACGTTGAGGCAGATCTGATGGGCCGCCGCCGCGACGGCACCGAACTTGGCGGCCAGAAGCGAGGAAGCGGAGAACAGCCCGACCTCGACCAGATAGATGCCGGCGATCGGCCAGCCGAGCTTGAACACCGCTGCCAGGCCCTCCCAGCGAGCGGCCCAGCCCATGGACCAGAAGTCGCGTGGCAGAAGCCGGGCCCAGGCGATGTAGCCGACGAGCGCCAACGCCATGAAGGACCAGCTGATCGAGGTTGCATAGCCGGAACCGGCGATGCCGAAGGCCGGCAGGCCCAGATGGCCGAAGATCAGCACCCAGTTCATCAGCAGATTGAGGGCGACGCCGGCGAAGGCGACGAGCATGGTGACGCGCGGCCGCTCCATGGCGGAGAGGAAATTGCGCATGACGCCCACCAGCGCCGAGGCCGGGATGCTCCAGATGAAGGCCCGCTCATAGACCAGGACGGACTGCGTGATCGCCTCCGGCTCGCCGATCAGCCTCAAGAGCCCGTCAATCCTGAGGAGTGCCAGCATGATCGGCGGTGCCGCGACCGCACCAGCAATGACCCCGCCCCAGACCGCGCGGCCGATCGGCGCGTGGTCGCCGGCGCCCCGCGCCTGGGCGATCAGCGGCGGCATGCCGGCCTGCACGCCCAGCATCAGCATGATGAATATGAAGGCGACGTTGGCGCCGAGGCCCCCCGCGGCCAGCGCGTCGCTCGACAAGTGCCCGAGCATCACCGAATCGGTGATGTTCATGAGCATCGTTGCGATCTGGGCCGCGGCGAGCGGCAACGCCAGGCCCAGGATTTCCGCCAGTTCCCGACGTCGGCCCGGTCGCCCGGCCGTCGTCGGGATTCGGGTCATGGCATTATCCGTGCCCTGGGCTCACCACTTGCTCACGACTTGCGCTCGACCACGAAAGACGCGACCTGGCGCAGGAGCTCGGCCGCGGGGCCGAACGTTTCCACGTGGTGCAGCGCCTGGTCGACCAGTGCCCGCGCCTGCTTGCGCGCACCTTCGAGCCCGAGGATCGAGACGAAGGTCGCCTTGCCGGCCTCGGCGTCGCGCGCCACCGACTTGCCGGTCTGCTCCTCGGTGCCCTCGGCATCGAGCAGGTCGTCGGCGATCTGGAACGCGAGCCCGATGTCGTGGGCGTAGTTGTGCAGGAGCCGCCGAACCTCCGGCGCCGCCTTGCCGAGGATGGCGCCCGCCTCGCACGAAAACGCGATGAGCGCGCCGGTCTTCAGCCGCTGCAGGCGCGTGATCGCGCCGATGTCGAGCGTCGGATCATGCTCGGCCTGCAGGTCGATCATCTGGCCGCCGACCATGCCGGCCGCCCCCGCCGACTTCGCCATGTAGGAGATGAGCTCGCAGCGCACCGCCGGATCGCCGTGCGTATCGGCGTCGGCCAGCACCTCGAACGCCATGGTCAGAAGCCCGTCGCCGGCCAGGATCGCCGTCGCGTCGTCATAGACCTTGTGGCAGGTCGGCCGGCCGCGGCGCAGGTCGCTGTTGTCCATCGCCGGCAGATCGTCGTGGATCAGCGAATAGGTGTGGACGAGCTCGATCGCCGCCGCCACCTGGAGCGCGCTGGTGAGCGACACGCCGAACAGCGAGGCGCTCGCCAGCACGAGGAACGGCCGGAGCCGCTTGCCGGGCGCCTGCGCCGAATAACGCATGGCCTCATAGACGCGCGCTTCCGGCCCGTCGGGCACGGTCAGCAGCTTGTCGATGAGCTGGTCGACCGCCCCGGCCGACTCGGCCAGCGCCGTCGGCAGATGGGTCGGGTTGGACCAGAGCGAGCTAATCAAGATTTTGTGCCTCCGTCTTGAGCGACCCGTCGGCCGCGAACGCGATCTTTTCGACCTTCGCCTTGGCCTCGTTGAGCTTCGCTTCGCAATGGCGCTTCAGCGCCGCACCGCGCTCGTACGAGCCGATTGCGTCGTCGAGCCGGCCGCGGCCGGCCTCGAGCTGGCGCACGATGCCTTCGAGTTCCTCGAGCGCTTCCTCGAAACTCAAGGTCGCGATCTCGGGCAAGGGGGTATCGGCCATTGGTCTTCCATTCTGCTGTGCCGCACCGGCCGTCGACCAGTCCTGCGAATCATGTCCGGCGACGGGGCTCGGCGCGCGCGGCGGAGTGTATGCGGCCGAGCGGGTCCGGAGCAATGGCCGACCACGAAACCCAGGACCGCGCGGAATCAGGCCGCCATCAGCGTCCCAACATGGGCGGCGACGGACGCGGCGAGTGCCCCCAGATCGTAGCCGCCCTCGAGCGTCGAGACGAGCCGGCCGCCGCAATAGCGCTCGGCAAAGCCCACGAGCTGCTCCGTCACCCAGACGAAATCCGCCTCCGTGAACATGAGCCCGGCCAGCGGATCGTCCGCGTGGGCGTCGAACCCGGCTGAGACGATGACGAGGTCCGGCGCGAACTGGCCCAGGGCCGGCATGATCCATTCGCCGAACGCCGTACGGAATTCGGCCCCGCCAGATCCGGCGCGCAGCGGCCGGTTGACGATGTTGCCAAGCCCGGTCTCGCGGACCGAACCGGTGCCGGGATAGAGCGGCCATTGGTGCGTCGAGGCGTAGAACAGGTCTGGATCGTGCTCCGCCACCGCCTGGCTGCCGTTGCCGTGATGCACGTCGAAATCGACGATCGCGACCCGGCGCTGGCCATGCGCCGCGCGGGCATGGAGCGCGCCGACCACGGCATTGTTGAACAGGCAGAAGCCCATGGCGGTCGAGGGCTCGGCATGGTGCCCGGGCGGCCTGACCGCACAGAACGCATTCTTCGCCTCGCCGGCCGCGACCGCGTCGACCGCCGCGACAACGGCGCCCGCGGCCCGGAGCGCCGCCTCGCCCGACCCGGGCGAGAGGACCGTGTCCCCGTCGAGCGCCACATAGCCCGCCCCCGGCACCGCGGCCAGCGTGCGGTCGATATAGGCGCGAGGATGGACGCGCTCGAGCGCCTCGATGCTCGCGCGCGGCGCCTCGCGGCGGATCAGGCCGGCGAATTCGGGCGCGTCGAGCGTCGCCCAGATGGCTTCGAGCCGGGCCGGGCATTCCGGATGATGCGGGCCGGGATCATGGCCGATGCAGGCGCGGTGGGTATAGAGCAGCGTCGTCATGGCGGCGTCGTTTCCTCCCTGGGAACGAGCCTAGCCTGTTCCGCCGCCCCGCTCAGCCATTTTCGGCAAGCACCCACCCGGCAAGGTAGAGCGTGCCGCAGATCATGACGCGCACCGGGCCGGCACCTGCTTCCGCAATGATCGCCGCCAGCGCCGCTTCGACCGAGGGTGCCGGTGCTGCCCGGATCCCGACCGCGCGGGCGCCCTCGACGATGGCGTCGGCCGTATGGCTGTTCTCGGCACCCGGGATCGCCACGCCCTGGACCGCAGCGACATGACGGGCGACCGGCCGGAGGAAGTCGGCCGGGTTGCGCGTGTTGAGCGCGCCCACGATGAGATAGGTCGGCCGGTCGGTCCATTGCGCCAGGTGATCGGCCAGCACGGCGCCGCCGCCCTCGTTATGGGCACCGTCGAGCCACAGGTCCCACCCATCCGGCAGGGCGTCGACCAGCGGCCCGTGCGAGAGGCGCTGCAGGCGCGCTGGCCATTCGACGGCACCAAGGCCCCGCGCGATCGCGTCCCGGTCGATGCGGAATTCGTCGAGCCGTTCGAGGCAGGCGACAGCGCCGCCGGCATTGATGATCTGGTGCTGGCCCGGCAAGCGCGAGAGCGGCAGGTCGAACGCCCAGCGCTGGCCCTCGAAGCGCCAACCCCCGAACCGCCCACTCTCCATCGTGGGCTCGGCCCGCCATTCCTCTCCGGCGCGATAGGCGGGTGCTTCGACCATGCGCCACTCCGCCTCCAGCACCGCCATGGCCTCGGCCGGCTGCGGGTCGATCACCACGGGCACGCCGGGCTTGATGATGCCGGCTTTGTCGCCAGCGATCAGCGTCAGCGTATCGCCGAGGTAGTTCATATGATCCATCGAGATCGGCGTGATCACTGTCGCCGCCGGCCTGGGGATGACGTTGGTCGCGTCGCGCCGGCCGCCAAGGCCGGTCTCGAGCAGCACGATGTCCGCCGGCGCGCGCGAAAAGGCAAGGAAGGCCGCCGCCGTCGTGATCTCGAAGAAGGTGATGGGCGTGCCGTCGTTCGTCCGCTCGATCTCGTCGAGCAGCGCCACCAGCGCTTCATCCTCGATGAGCCGGCCGGCCAGGCGGATGCGCTCGTTGAACCGCACCAGATGCGGCGAGGTATAGGCATGGACCCGATAGCCCGCCGCCTCGAGGATCGCGCGCAGCGTGGCCACGGTCGAGCCCTTGCCGTTGGTGCCGGCAATATGGACGACCGGCGGCAGCTGGTCCTGGGGATCACCGAGGCGCGCGAGCAGATGCTTGACCCGGTCGAGCGACAGGTCGATCGCCTTCGGATAGAGCCCGGACAGGCGCGCCAAGACGGCATCGGGGGAGCGTGTCATGGACAATGTCCTGAAGACCGTTCGCTTCTTAGTTCGTCATGCCCGGGCTTGACCCGGGCATCCACGTGCATCCATCTGAAGAAAGCCGGATGCATCGACACCTGGCCCAACCACGTGGATGGCCGGGTCAAGCCCGGCCATGACGGTTGGAGAAAAATGCTCCCTACGCTGCAATCGGCCGGCGCAGCAGGCCGATCAAGCGCCCGATCGTGTCGCGCAGCTCGTGGCGGCGGACGACCAGGTCGACCATGCCGTGGTCGAGGAGGTATTCCGCGCGCTGGAAGCCTTCCGGCAGCTTCTCGCGGATCGTCTCCTCGATGACGCGGGCACCGGCGAAGCCGATGACGGCGCCGGGCTCGGCGATCTGGATGTCGCCCAGCATGGCGAAGGACGCGGTGACGCCGCCGGTCGTGGGGTCGGTCAGGATGGTGAAATAGGGCAGGCCCGCTTCCTTGACCTCTTCGACCGCAATGGTCGTGCGCGGCATCTGCATCAGGCTCAAGATGCCCTCCTGCATGCGCGCGCCACCGGACGCGGGTACCACGATCAGGGCCGCCTGCTGCAGCACGGCAAGCCGGGCTGCAGCCACGATCGCCTCGCCGACCGCGACACCCATGGAGCCGGCCATGAAGCCGAACTCGAACACGGCCACGACCGCATCATTGCCGCCGATCTTGCCATGGGCGACGAGGATCGCGTCACGGTTCGGCCCGTGGCTCGCCTGCGCCTCCTTGAGGCGGTCGACGTAGCGCTTGCTGTCGCGGAATTTGAGCGGGTCCATGACCGGCTTCGGCAGCTCGATGCGCGTGTATTCGCCGTTGTCGAACAGCACGGCCATGCGCTGCTTGGCATCGATGCGCATGTGATGGCCGCAGGCGTGGCACACGTGCAGGTTCTGCTCGAGCTCGCGGTGGAACAGCATCTGGCCGCAGGCCGGACACTTGGTCCAGAGATTGTCCGGCACTTCGCGCTTCGAGACGACCGCGCGGATCTTGGGCAGGACGACGTTGGTAAGCCAGCTCATCGGCGGGTCTCTTCTCTACTCTCTTTCAAGCCTTGCGCGCGGCGCGCACGCCGGCGGCAAGGGCGCTCACCTGGGCGGCGATGGCTTCGACCAGGCCGGGCTTGGCCTTGCCATTGCTGTCCAGATGGCCGGCGATCGTGTCGACGATCGCGGAACCCACGACGGCCGCGTCGGCGATGCGCGCGATGGCGGCCGCCTGGTCCGGTGTCTTGATGCCGAAGCCTACCGCGACCGGCAGGTCCGTATGGCGCCGGAGCCGCGCGACCGCGCGGCCGACGTCGGCCGGATCGGCCGAGCGCGTGCCGGTGATGCCGGCGATCGCGACGTGATAGACGAAGCCGCTCGCTGCGCCTAGCACCCGCGGCAAGCGCGCGTCGTCGGTCGTAGGTGCCGTCAGCTTGATGAAGTCGAGGCCGGCGGCCTTCGCCTGCGGCGCCAGCTCGTCGGATTCCTCGGGCGGCAGGTCGACGATGATGAGCCCGTCGACACCGGCCGCGACCGCGTCCCGGACGAACCGGTCGACGCCGTAGCGGAATACCGGATTGTAATAGCCCATGAGCACGATCGGCGTCTCGGCGTCGCGCTGCCGGAAGCGCGCGACCGCGGCCAGGATCTGGGCGAGCTTGGTGCCGGCCTGAAGCGCGCGCAAGCCGGCCGCCTGGATCGCGGGGCCGTCGGCCATCGGATCGGAGAACGGCATGCCGAGCTCGATCACGTCGGCGCCGGCCTTCGGCAGCCGAGCCAACAGCGCCTCGGACGTGGCGAGATCCGGATCGCCGGCGGTGATGAAGGTGACGAGGCCGGCCCGGCCCTCGGCCTTGAGGGCCGCGAAACGACGGTCGATCCGGCTCACAGCTTCACTCCGAGATGCTGGGCGACCGAGAAGATGTCCTTGTCGCCCCGGCCCGACAGGTTGACGACCATGAGATGATCCTTGGGCAGGCCGGGCGCGATCTTCGCGACATGGGCCAGCGCGTGCGCCGATTCGAGCGCCGGGATGATGCCTTCGAGCCGGGCGCACAGCTGGAAGGACTCCAGCGCCTCATGGTCGGTGATCGAGACATAGTCCACCCGGCCCACGTCGCGGAGCCAGGAGTGCTCCGGCCCGATGCCCGGATAGTCGAGGCCGGCCGAGATCGAATGCGCGTCGGTGATCTGGCCGTCGTCGTCCTGCAGCAGGTAGGTACGGTTGCCGTGCAGCACGCCCGGGGCACCCCCGGTGAGCGAGGCCGCATGCTTGCCGGTCTCGACGCCATGACCGGCCGCCTCGACGCCGACCATCTTGACCGAGGGATCGTCGAGGAATGGATGGAACAGGCCCATGGCGTTGGAGCCGCCGCCGATCGCCGCCACCAGCGTGTCCGGCAGCCGGCCCTCGGCCTCGTGCAGCTGGGCGCGCGTCTCTTCGCCGATCACGTTCTGGAAGTCGCGCACCAGCATCGGATAGGGGTGCGGGCCCGCGACGGTGCCGATGATGTAGAACGTGTCGTCGACGTTGGCGACCCAGTCCCTGAGCGCATCGTTCATCGCGTCCTTGAGCGTGCCGGTGCCCGACGTGACGCTCTTGACCTCGGCGCCCAGGAGCCGCATGCGGAACACGTTCGGCGCCTGCCGTTCGATGTCGGTCTGGCCCATGTAGATGACGCAGGGCAGGCCGAAGAGCGCGCAGACCGTGGCGGTCGCGACGCCATGCTGGCCGGCGCCGGTCTCGGCGATGATGCGCGTCTTGCCCATGCGGCGGGCCAGCAGGATCTGGCCCATGCAGTTGTTGATCTTGTGCGCGCCGGTGTGATTGAGCTCCTCACGCTTCAGATAGATCTTGGCGCCGCCGAACTGCTCGGTCATGCGGCGGGCGTAATAGAGCGGGCTCGGCCGGCCGACGTAGTCCTTGAGGTAATAGTCGAGCTCGGCCTTGAACGCCGGGTCGTTCCTGGCCGCGTCATAGGCTTTCTCGACCTCGAGGATGAGCGGCATCAGTGTCTCGGCGACGAACCGGCCGCCAAAGGCGCCGAAATGGCCGTCCGGGTCGGGGCCAGTGCGATAGCTGTTCGGGATCGGAGGCGTCATGCCGGGATCATCTCAGGTCGAAGCGCGGGGACCCGGACCCTAGCCCCCCGGGCGCGCCGCTTCAAGCCGATCGCGCGTCAGGGCCGCCCTGGGCCTGGATCATGGCGGCTTACCCGGCCTTACCGCTCAGCCGAGCGCTCGCGCCGTCGCGATGAAGTCGCGGATCAGGTGCACGTCCTTGATGCCGGGACTGGTCTCGACGCCCGAGGAAACGTCGAGTGCCGGGGCGCGGGTGATGCGCACGGCGTCGGCGATATTCTCGATCGTGAGGCCGCCGGACAGCATCCAGGGCACGGCCCAGGACCGGTCGGCGAGCAGCGACCAATCGAACGGCTCGCCGTTGCCGCCGGGCAGCGCGTCCGGGCGCCGGGGCGGCTGGGCGTCGAACAGCAGCCGGTCGGCCGCGTCCAGATAGCGCTCGGCGACCGCCACGTCCTCAGCCGTACCGACCTTGATCGCCTTCATGACCGGGCGACGGAACCGCTCGCGGATCTGGGCGACCCGGCCCGGCGCCTCCTTGCCGTGCAGCTGGATCACGTCGAGCCCGGCCGCCGTCAGCACGCGGTCGAGCAGCGCGTCGTCCGGATCGACGAACAGACCGACCTTGGCGACGGTCTTGGGCACACCCTGGACCAGCCGCGCCGCCCGGTCCGCCGTCACGGCACGCGGGCTTGGCGGATAGAACACGAAGCCCACGAGGCCGGCGCCCGCCTCGACCGCGGCGGCGAGCGTCTCCTCGGTCGAAAGCCCGCAGATCTTGACGATGGGGCTCATGCCGCGAGCTCTGCCGCGATGGCGCGGGCCGCGGCCGCGGGATCCGGCGCCTCGGTGATCGGCCGGCCGATGACGAGCCGGCTGGCACCGGCGGCAATCGCGTCGCGCGGGCCCATGACCCGCTTCTGGTCACCGAGTGCCGCGCCCGCCGGGCGGATGCCCGGCACGACCAACTGGAAGTCGGCGCCCAGGTCCGCGCGCAGCGCCGCCACCTCCATCGGCGAGCAGATGACGCCATCGAGCCCGCTTGCCCGCGCCAGCAGCGCCAGGCGCCGGACCTGGTCGGCCGCGGGTCCGCGCTGGCCGACCGCGTCCAGATCGCCGTCGTCGAGGCTGGTCAGCACGGTGACGCCCAGGAGCTTGATACGATGGCCGGTCTGTGCCGCCGCCTCCGCCGCCGCATCGACCGCCGCGCGCATCATGGCGCTGCCGCCCGCCGTGTGGATGGTCAGGAACTCCGGCTTCAAGCCCGCGATCGCGCGGACGCCGCCCGCGACCGTGTTCGGAATGTCGTGCAGCTTGAGGTCGAGGAACAAGGGCGTCGCACCGGCGACCGCGGCCGTGTTCGCGAGCCCCTGGGCCAGAAAGAATTCGAGCCCGAGCTTGAGGCCGCCGACATGGGGTGCCACCGCCGCCGCAAGCCCGCGCGCGCAGTCGAGATCGGTCGTGTCGAGCGCGGCGAAAACGGGGTTCATTGCATGGCTCCGGCCGCCCAGGCGGCGATGTCGCCGGGCTCTCCGGCATTGATCGCCCCGGCCACGGCGCTGCCGAGCAGGGGGCCGAACTTGAAGCCGTGGCCCGAGCATGGGCTCATGACATAGGTCGAGAGGCCCACGGGCTCAATGATGAACTTCTCTTCGGGCTCGACCGTGTAGAAGCAGGCCTGCAGCCGATCGATCCGGTACTCGTCGAACCGCTTCAGGCGTCGGGCGCAGCTGGCGAGCGCTGTCGCAACTTCCGCCTCGGTGCCGGCGCGGTCGCCGTCGGGATCGCCCGAGAGGCTGAAGCGATGGTCGCTGACCTTGAGGCCGGCATCCTCGCGCGGCGGCACGGCGTAGAAGCCTTCGCTCGGATCGATGTCGAGCAGCATCGGCCCAGCTTGCCACAGCGGCATGAGATCGTCCGGCGGGTTCAGGTAGGCCACCACCTGGCGCGACGGCTTGACCCGGCGGCCCAGACCCGGCACCAGGCGCGCGACCCAGGGACCAGCCGCGACGACGAGTGCATCAGCGCCGACAACGGTGCCGTCGGCCAGCGTCACGAAGCCGCGGTCCGGGTCGATCTCGGCGACCGGCGTCTCCGGCCGGATCTCGACCCCGCGCTGGGCCAGCCGCCGGGCGAGCGCCGCCACGATGCGGTCGGCGAACAGCAGGCCGCCGCTTTCGAGGTAATAGGCGGCATCGACTTGGCCAGCGTTGACCAGCGGAAAGCGGCGCACGAGCTCGGCCTCGCTGAGCCGCTCGACCGCGTGGCCGGCCCGCTCGAGCGCCGCGATCGAGGCGCGGTGCCGCTCGGCGCCGGTCCGGGACAGGCAGAGCGTGCCGGTCGGGCGATAGAGCGTCTCGCCCAGGTCGGCCCAGACCTGGTCCCAGATCGCATAGGCGTCGGCGACCATCCGCATGTAGCCCTCGGCGGCACCGTAGGGATAGCGGATGAGACGGTGCCGATCGACCGACGAGCCCTTCGGGTTCGGCACCGGGCCCTGCTCGAACACCGTGACCTGATGCCCCAGCCGTTCCAGCGCCCAGGCGGTGCCGAGCCCCATGATGCCGGCGCCGACGATCGATACTTTCATGCTGCCTCTTGCAAGTTATTGACGTCATTCCCGCGCAGGCGGGAACCCAGGGCAACCGCGACACTGCCTGGAAGAACCTTTGCGGCAACCCTGGATCCCCGCCTCCGCGGGGATGACGGAACTTGTGTCGTCAATTCCGCAAGCTGTCGACCACCAGCTTCGCCGCGGCCAGATCCTCGAGCGCGGTGCCGACCGATTTGAAGAGCGTGATCTGGTCGTAGTAGCGCCGGCCGGCGCGGCTGCCGCGCGTCAGGTCGAACAGGTCGCCCGCGATGTCGTCCTGGGTGAGCCGGCCGTTGGCCAGCGGCTGGACGATGTCGCCCGCCTCCTTGCAGGCGCCTTCGCGCGTGTCGACGAAGACGCGGGCGCGGCTGATGCAATCGTCGTCGGCCTCGCGCATCTCCGGCGTGAAGCCGCCGACGAGATCGAGATGCACGCCCTGCGGCAGCCACTCGCCCTTGATGAGCGGTTCCTTGGAGAGCGTGGCGCAGGTCACGACATGGGCGCCGCGCACGGCGCCGGCCAGGTCGTCGGTTGCGGCGACCTTGAGATTGCGCCGGTCGAGCCGGTGGGCGAGCTTGGCCGCCTTGTCCCGATCGCGGCCCCAGACCAGCACGTTGCGGATCGGGCGGACGCGCGCATGGGCCTCGACCAGTTGCGGGGCGAGCGCGCCGGTGCCGACGACCAGCAGCCGCTCGGCATCAGGCCGTGCCAGATAGGAGGCGGCGAGCGCCGACGCCGCGGCCGTGCGCCGGATGGTGAGCGCCGGCCCGTCCATCATCGCGACCGGCGCGCCGGTCGTGCCGTCGAGCAGCAGATAGGCGCCCATCACCGCCGGCAGCGAACGCTCGCCGTTGCTCGGGAACACGGTGACGATCTTGATGCCGATGTGCCGCCCGGACTGCCAGGCCGGCATCAGCAGCAACGTCGCGTCCTCGCGGCCGCCGCCGGCCGGGACCGTGTGATGGTGGCGCAGCGGCACCGTGCAGCCGCTGCGGAACATCTGCCTGAGCGCCTCGACCAGCTGCTCGTAGTCGAGGGCCGCATGCACCTCGGACGGGCCGATGAGGCGCATGCCAGTGGGACTAGGCGGGCGGCCGCGCAGGGTATCGACCATGGCGGGTCAGCCCGCCGAGACGAGCGGCTTGCCGCCCGTGGATGTGTTGGCGGGTGCCGGGTTGGCGGGCGCCGGGTTAGCGGGCGCCGGGTTGGCGGGCGACGGCCGGCCGAGTTCCCGTTCCAGCTCGGCGATGCGACGGGCCTGCCGCCGGCGCGCGCGCCGGGCCGGCAGGCCGCCAGCCCAGCCGATGAGCCAGCCGACAAGGAAACCGATGAGCAACGCTCCCAGCACGACCAGATAGAGCTGCAGTGACACGGCGAACGGCAGGGGCCAGAACTCGAGATCGACGACCGTGCGGTTCGAGACCGCGAAGCAGGCGATCACGATTGCGACGAAAGCCGTCAGCCCCCAATAGATATAGCGCATCACCCATCCTTCTCCCGCCGCGTTACCGCGCCAGCATGGGCGAGAGATGCCGATCGTTCAACAGGGGACGCCCGGCCGCCCCGTGAAGGCCCATCCGAACGGGGGGCAGCCGGCCGAGGCTCAGGCGTCCTCGGCGTTCAAGCGGTCGCGCAGCTGCTTGCCGGTCTTGAAATAGGGCACGAATTTCTCGTCGACGCGGACGCTGTCGCCGGTCCGCGGATTGCGGCCGACGCGCGCGTCGCGGCGCTTCACCGAAAAGGCGCCGAAGCCGCGCAGCTCAACCCGGTCGCCCCGGGCGAGCGCTTCAGCGATCTCGCCGAAGATCGTCGTCACGATGCGTTCGACATCGCGCTGATAGAGGTGCGGGTTGGATTCGGCAAGACGCAGGATGAGCTCAGACTTGGTCATGGGTCCGACCTTTCCCGGGAAACTCGGCATCACCCTCGCGAGGGTGGGCGGAAAGCCTGCCAAATCGGCCGCATAAGGTCAATAACCCTTTTAGCTCAAAGGGTTTTTTGCTTCGCTCCCAACCCCTCGAGCGGGCACCAGAAAGAGAACGGGCGGCCGAAGCCGCCCGTTCCCATGCTCGTGTGCGAAATCCCGCAGGATCGGTAGCAGAACTCTTACGAGTTCTCCTTCTCCGACTTGGCGCGGTTGAACGCCGCACCCAGGATGTCGCCGAGGCTGGCGCCCGAGTCGGACGAACCGAACTCGGCCATCGCCTTCTTGTCCTCGTCCACTTCGCGCGACTTGATCGAGAGCGTGACCTTGCGGGTCGCGCGGTCGACCGCCGTCACCTTCGCATCGACCTTCTCGCCGACGGCGAAGCGGTCCGGACGCTGCTCGCTGCGCTCACGCGACAGCTCGGCCTTGCGGATGAAGCCCGGCATGCCGTCGGCCGTGGTGACCTCGAGACCGTTCTCGGTGACCTGGGTCACCGTGCAGGTCACGACGTCGCCCTTCTTGAGCTTCGCCATGCTCTCTTCGTACGGATCGTCCGAGAGCTGCTTGATGCCGAGCGAGATGCGCTCCTTCTCGACGTCGACGTCGAGCACCTTGACGCGGACCTGGTCGCCCTTCTTGTAGTCGGCAACCACTTCCTCGCCCGGGCGCGCCCAGTCGAGGTCGGACAGGTGCACCATGCCGTCGATGTCGCCGGGCAGGCCCACGAACAGACCGAACTCGGTGATGTTCTTGACCTCGCCCTCGAGCTCCGTGCCGGCCGGGTACTGCTCGACGAAGCTTTCCCACGGGTTGGCCAGCGTCTGCTTCAGGCCGAGCGAGATGCGGCGCTTCTGCGGATCGACGTCCAGCACCATGACCTCGACCTCCTGAGAGGTCGAGACGATCTTGCCCGGATGCACGTTCTTCTTCGTCCAGGACATTTCCGAGACGTGCACGAGACCCTCGACACCCGGCTCCAGCTCGACGAACGCGCCGTAGTCCGTGATGTTGGTGACGCGACCCTTGTAGCGGGCGCCCGACGGGTACTTGAGCTCGACGCCCTCCCACGGATCCGCCTCGAGCTGCTTCATGCCGAGCGAGATGCGCTGGGTTTCCGGGTTGAAGCGGATGACCTGCACCTTGACCGACTGGCCGATGTGCAGCGCTTCCGACGGATGGTTGATGCGGCGCCACGCGATGTCGGTGACGTGCAGCAGGCCGTCGACGCCGCCCAGGTCCACGAACGCACCGTAGTCGGTGATGTTCTTGACCACGCCGTTGAGGATCTGGCCTTCCTTGAGGTTGGCGACCAGCTCCGAGCGCGCTTCCGCCCGGCTCTCCTCGAGCACGGCCCGGCGCGAGACCACGATGTTGCCGCGCGAGCGGTCCATCTTCAGGATCTGGAACGGCTGCGGCGTGCCGATGAGCGGGGTGATGTCGCGCACCGGACGGATGTCGACCTGGCTGCCCGGCAGGAACGCCACGGCGCCGTTGAGGTCGACAGTGAAGCCGCCCTTGACGCGGCCGAAGATGACGCCGGTCACGCGGTCGTTGGCCGTGAAGCTCTTTTCCAGGAGCGTCCACGCCTCTTCACGGCGGGCCTTCTCACGGCTCAGCTGCGCTTCGCCGTTCTTGTCTTCCATGCGCTCGAGATAGACCTCGACGAGATCGCCGATGGCGAGCTCGGCCGGCTTGCCGGCGTTCGCGAATTCCTTGAGCGGGACGCGACCTTCGGACTTCAGCCCGACGTCGATGAGAACCATGTCGTTCTCGATCCCGATGACGTGGCCCTTGACGACCGTGCCTTCGAGGCTGGACGAGGTGCCGAGCGACGCGTCGAGGAGGGCGGCAAAGCTCTCCTTTTCAAAGGTCTCGGCGTGAGTGGTTGCAGAAGCCATCGGCTCTCCTGTGATCCCGAACAAATGTGAGGCCGGTTCTCGCCGGGGATCGAGGCGAACCGGTCTACCGCCGACTGGATCGGGCGCGGCGGTGAAGACCCGTCTTCAACGAAGCTTGGAGATGGGTCCGGGCCCGGTCGAAGACGCCTGGACCCAAGACGTAAAGGGAGCTTACATCTCGACCCTGCTCGACGCCGGGCCGGACCAAGCTCCCTCGAACATACTCAAAGCGGCGGACTCTATACTCTCGCCCGGGCGCCGAAGCAACCGACTCCACGCCCGGGCGAGACGCAGCTCAGGCCTGCGGCCGGCCGGCTGTGCGCGCCCGCGCCCGCACGATCGCGAGCGCCGCCTCGAACGCCTCGTCGGCGTCGAGTCCGCTCGTGTCAAGAACGACCGCATCATGCGCCGGCCGGAGCGGTGCCGCCGATCGCTTCGTGTCCCGCTCGTCGCGCGCCACCATGTCGGCGAGCACGGCCCCGGCGTCGACCGGACCGCCCGCCGCCTCGAGCTCGCGCACGCGCCGATCGGCGCGCGCCTCGACCGAGGCGGTGACGAACAGCTTCACCGTCGCGTCGGGACAGACGACCGTGCCGACGTCGCGGCCGTCGAGCACGGCGCCTGCGGCGCCGCCCGGCGGCCGGTGGGCGAAGTTGCGCTGATAGTCGAGCAGTGCTGCGCGCACTGACGGATGGGCCGAGACGACCGAGGCGACACGGCCGACGGCCTCGCTGCGGAGCGCCGGGTCGGCGAGGCTCGCCGGATCGAGCTTGGCCGCGATGGCGGCCGCCCCCTCGGCGTCGTTCGGTTCGATACCGGCCGCAAGCACGTCGCGCGCCGTCGCCCGATAGAGCGCGCCGGTGTCGAGATGGGCGAGGCGCAGTTCGGCAGCGAGGCGCCGGGCGAGCGTGCCCTTGCCGGCGGCGGCCGGCCCGTCGACCGCGATGACGAGGGAGGCCATCAGGCCGCCTCCTCGACGAAATTGGCCCCGAGCGTGCGCATCAGGCCTGCGAAGCCCGGCGCCACGGCGTCGAGCGCCGCGCCCTCCTCGACGACAACTGGCTTGTCGGCGCCGAGGCCTAGCATCGCAAGGGCTGCGGCTACGGACGGGTCGGCGCCGGCGGCGATCCGCGCCCCGCCCGGCACATGGGCAGGCGAGCCCTCGATGCGCAGGGCATCGTTCGCGAGGGCCACGCGCACACCGCAAGCCGCGAGGCCCTGGGCCAGCGCCGTCAGCCGGTCGCCACTGTCGGCGGCAGGCAGGATGGTCGTGCCCTCGGCACGCGCAGCGGCGACCGCGAGAAGGGGATAGTCGCCCGCGACGTGCCGCGCCCGCTCGACCGAAAGCGTCATGCCCTTGAGCCGGCTCGCCCGGACGCGCAAGTCGCCGGCCGGTATGCCGCCGTCGGTGTGGGAAGTCAGGATTTCGATCTCGGCACCCATTTCCTTGAAGATGGTGATGAGGTCGGCGCGCAACGGATTGAGCCCGACATTGAGCAGGGTCACGTCCGACCCGCCGGCGCCGGTGAGCGCCGCCACGAGCGGCAGGGCCGCGACGGCCGGGTCGGACGGCAGGTCGAGCGCCACAGGCGCGAGCTCCGGCTGGCCTTCGAGCCGGACCCGCCGGGCGCCGTCTGTGAACGGCTCGACCGTGACGGCGGCGCCGAAGCGGCGCAGCAGGCGTTCGAGATCGTCCGTCGTCGGCGCGGGTTCCATGACGCTGGTGATGCCGGGCGTATTCAGCCCGGCCAGGAGCAGCGCCGCTTTGACGAGCGGTGCTGCCGGCCCCACGTGGTGCTCGATCGGCATCGGCACCGCGGCGCCGACCGCGACGAACGGCAGCAGCGCGCCGCGCCGGCCGATGAACTGCGCGCCGACCTGCTCGAGCGGCTGGAGGAGCCGGGTCAGCGGCCGGTCGCGGAGCGGCGGCGCCGCGGTGAAGACGGCCGTCAGCGGATGGGACGCGATGAGGCCCAGGAGGAGATGCGCCGCCGTCTCGGACCGGCCCAAGTCGACGACTTGCGCGGGTTCGATGAGACCGCCGACACCGACGCCGTCGACCGTCCAGAGTCCGTCGTCATGGCGCGTGACGGGAGCGCCAAGCGCATTCAGGGCCCCGGCCAGCGCCGCGGTTTCGGCACCGTCGAACGCGCCCTTGAGACTCGTCCGTCCGACCGCGAGCGCGCCCAGGACCAGCGCCGCGGCGGTCGAGAATCGGTCGCCCGGCATCCGGACGGTCCCGGCGAGCGGGCCGCCGGAACGGGCGATCAGCGGCTTCGACGGCGGCATGGGACGGTGGCTCTCCTAAGTAGCTGATGCGGGCAGGGCGACCGAACCTTACGGTCGAAAATGATACCCCGCGCACGGGAATTGCGTCGGGCGCACGGATTTTGCTTTTGACAGGTGGCGACGATCATGGCAATTGCCGCCGACCATAGTCGAAAATCCAAACGGGAACGTTCGGCGCCGGCCACCACGACCGGTCCCCATCGATCCCGCTGCATGTAGAGACGGAGTTTCCCGGTGGCAAATCCCGAATGGGGCACCAAGCGCATCTGCCAGTCCTGCAGTGCAAAGTTCTATGACCTGAATCGCGAGCCGATCGTCTGCCCGAAGTGCCATACGGAGTTCGATCCGGAGGCGTTCCTGAAGACCCGCCGGTCGCGGCCGTCGAGCATCGTCGAGAAGGACACCGAGGTGGCACCGGGCGTCGCCGCCGATGCGGACCTCGAGGATGTCGAGGTCGGCGAGGGCGACGACGCGGGCGTGACCGAAGGCGAAGAGGAAGAAGACGAGGACATGATCGAGGACGCGTCCGAGCTGGGCGAGGACGAGGACGATCTGGCCGAAGTCATCGAGAACGTCGACGAGGAAGAGGAGCGCTAAGCGCTCGCCTTTATCCCAAAGCAATAAGGCCCGGCCGTCAGCGGTCGGGCCTTTTGCATTTCATGGCGTGGAATGCGGCGCCACCCTCACCCCGACCCTCTCCCGCACAGCGGGCGAGGGAGCTTCCTTGTTTCCCTCGCCCGCTTGCGGGAGAGGGAGGGACCCGCGAAGCGGGAGGGTGAGGGTACTCGCGGAGGGGCTCACGCCATCCAGTGCGGCACCGGCAGCTGCTTCGAGCGCAGGAAGTCCGGGTTGAACAGCTTCGACTGATAGCGGGCACCGCCGTCGGCGAGGATGGTCACGATCGTGTGGCCGGGCCCCAGCTCGCGCGCGAGCTGGATGGCGCCCGCGACATTGATGCCGCTCGAGCCGCCCAGCACAAGCCCCTCGTGCTCGACCAGGTCGAACACGACCGGCAGCGCCTCCTCGTCGGTCACCTGCAGCGCGCCATCGATCGGGGCGCCTGCGAGATTGGCGGTGATGCGGCTGTTGCCGATGCCTTCGGTGATCGAAGTGCCCTCCGCGACGAGCTCGCCCTTGGTGTAGTGGTTGTAGAAGGCCGAGCCCATCGGATCGGCCAGCAGGACGCGGACCTTGGGATTGCGTTCCTTCAAGGCCATGGCGACGCCGGCGATCGTGCCGCCGGTGCCGGCCGCACAGGTAAAGGCATCGATGCGGCCGCCGGTCTGCTCCCAGATCTCGACGCCGGTCGTGCGCCGATGGCCCTCGCGGTTCGCCACATTGTCGAACTGGTTCGCCCAGATGGCGCCCTTGTCCGACGTCTCCGCAAGCTCGGCCGCGAGCCGTTCCGACGCGCGCACGTAATTGCCCGGGTTCTTGTAGGGCACCGCCGGCACCAGCCTGAGGTCGGCGCCGATCAGGCGCAGGAAGTCCTTCTTCTCCTGGCTCTGGGTCTCCGGCATGACGATGACCGTGCGATAGCCCAGCGCATTGCCGACCAGCGCCAGGCCGATGCCGGTATTGCCGGCCGTGCCCTCGACGATCGTGCCGCCCGGCTTGAGGCGGCCAGCCGCGACCGCATCCTCGATGATGGCAAGCGCCGCGCGGTCCTTGACCGAGCCGCCGGGATTGAGGAACTCGGCCTTGCCCAGGATCTCGCAGCCCGTCGCGTCCGATGCGCGGGCGAGGCGGATCAAGGGCGTGTGGCCGATGGTGTCGATGAAGCCTTTGCGGATGGTCATGGGTGCGATGGTCATCTGTACACTGTCGCCTTATCGGTCGAACTTGGTCGAAAGGATGATCGAGGAGACGGTTCGCTCGATGCCGTCGAGCGCGCCGATCTCATCGATCAGGAAATCCATCTGCTCGACCGAGCCGGCCTCGACCACCGCGATCATATCGTGGGGTCCGCTCACAGAATAAAGGGCCGTGATCTGCGGAATCTTTCGCAGCGCCGTTTCGGCCTTGGCCGCGAACTTCGGGAGCACGGTGATCAGCACATGGGCGCGGATGAGCGCGCCCGCCGCCTCGGGCGAGAGCCGGACGGTATAGCCGGCGATGACGCCCGAGCGTTCGAGCCGTTCCAGGCGGCTCTGCACCGTCGTGCGCGACAGGCCGAGGGCACGGGCGAGATCCGCCGTCGGCCGGCGCGCGTCGGCCCGGAGCAGGCGCAACAGCGCCTCGTCCGTCGGGTCGATCGTCACTATGCCCGTCATTTCGTCGTTCCGCCGAAGGCCGCGACTCGGATCGTCGCTCTGCTGACTACAGACCGACGAGGGCGCGCTGTAAAGCTTATCCGTAACAGGACGCTTTGCCCGAAGAGGAAAATCATGAAGGACGTGCTCGTCGTCGGCGCCGGCAAGATCGGCTCGACCATCGCGGAAATGCTCGATGCGACGGGCGATTATCGGGTCGCGGTCGCCGACCGCGCGGCCGACCAGCTGGCCCGGCTCGAGACCGGCCCGAGCGTGGAAAGGCTTGCCCTCGACATCGCCGACGGGACGGCGCTGAAGCAGGCGCTCGCCGGCCGCTTCGCCGTGCTGAGTGCCGCACCCTATCACCTGACCGGCCGGGTCGCCGAGGGTGCCCGCGCCGCCGGCACGCATTATCTCGACCTGACCGAGGATGTCGCGACGACCCGGCTCGTCAAGCAGCTGGCGGCGGACGCGACGACCGCCTTCATTCCGCAATGCGGCCTCGCCCCCGGCTTCATCTCGATCGTCGCCAATAATCTCGCCGGCCATTTCGACCGGCTCGACACGGTCAAGATGCGCGTCGGCGCCCTGCCGCAATATCCGTCGAACGCACTCAACTATAACCTCACCTGGAGCACCGACGGCGTCATCAACGAATATTGCGAGCCGTGCGAGGCGATCGTGAACGGCAGCTTGCGCGAGGTGCCGCCGCTCGAGGAGCTCGAGGAATTCTCGTTGGACGGTGTCGCCTACGAGGCGTTCAACACGTCGGGCGGCCTCGGCACCCTGTGCGAGAGCCTGGCCGGCAAGGTGCGCAATCTCAACTACCGCACCATCCGCTATCCCGGCCATTGCGCGATCATGAAGGCGCTCTTGAACGACTTGCGCCTACGCGACCGGCGCGACGTGCTGAAGGACATCCTGGAGAATGCCGTGCCGGCGACGCTGCAGGACGTGGTGGTGATCCTGGTCACGGTCAGCGGCTGGCAGGGCGGCCGGTTCGTGCAGGAGACCTATGCCAACAAGGTCTACAGCCGCCCGATCGCCGGCCGGGTGCACAGCGCCATCCAGATCACGACCGCGTCGGGCATCTGCACGGTCCTGGACATGCTGGCCGACGGGCAGCTGGCACCCAAGGGCTTCGTGCGCCAGGAGGACATCCCGTTCGAGGCGTTCATCCGCAACCGCTTCGGCCGGGCCTATGCCCTGGACCTGCGCCAAGCGGCCTGAGAAGGGCAGCTTGAGAAGGGCGGCTTGACGGGCCGGAGCGCTGCTTCGGAGCCATGCCCTAGCGGCAATGCGGACCGGCTTGATCGGGGTGGGCGGCGGGTCTATTTTTTCCTTGCGCCCATCCCGGCACCTGATTAGGTTCCGGGCTCCCAGCGCTGGCGGTATCCGGCGCCGGGCCCGGAATTCGGGGTCATAGCTCAGTTGGTAGAGCGCTACAATGGCATTGTAGAGGTCTGGGGTTCGACTCCCCATGGCTCCACCAGATAGAACAAGGGGTTAGCGAGAGATCGCTGACCCCTTGTTTGTTTCAGCATGCAGACGGATTTGATCCGAACGGCACCAAAGGGACCGAGCCGCGCGCCGCGTCGCGCTGGCCAGTGCCTACCGCTGAGCGGCTTCCAGCAGCGTCAGCAATCCCCTCAGCAATTCGACCGGTCGGGGCGGGCAGCCCTTGATCCGGAGATCGGCCTTGAGGATGGCATCCACCCCGCCGAGGCAGGCCGGGCTTTCCTGGAACAACCCGCCATCGCAGGCGCAATTGCCAGCTGCGACGACCCATTTGGGCGCCGGAACGGCGGTCCAGGTGCGCTCCAGCGCTTCGCGCATATGGCGCGTTACCGGGCCGGTGACCAGCAGCAGATCGGCGTGGCGCGGCGAGGCGACGAAACGGATGCCGAAGCGCTCCAGGTCGTAGAAGGCGTTGCCGAGCGCATGGATCTCCAACTCGCAGCCGTTGCACGATCCGGCATCGACCTCGCGGATCGCGAGGCTGCGGCCGAGCCGCCGACGGGTGGCCCGCTCGAATTCGGGACCGAGCGCCGCCAGCAGCGCGTCGTCAGCGCCCGGCGAGGCTTCGGTGAGCGGCGGCAGGACCAGGCCGGCGAAGAGTTCCTTGCGCATCTATAGGTCGTGCCCCGCATAGGAACAGTTGAAGGACTTATTGCAGAGCGGGAAGTCGGCCAGGATGTTCCCCTCGATCGCGGCCTCCAGCAGCGGCCATTGGAACCAGGAAGGATCACGCAGATGGCAGCGCGCGACCCTCCCCTCGCCGTCGAGGCTGAGCCAGGCGAAGATATCGCCGCGGAAACCCTCGACCAGCGCCACGCCTTCTCGGCCGGTACCGTCGATCGCTGGCAACGAGGTGGCAACGGGCCCGTCGGGCAGGCGCTCCAGGATCCGGTCGATCAGCGCCAGACTCTGCTCGACCTCCAGGATGCGGATCCAGACCCGTGCATTGACATCGCCCTCGCCGCGTACCGGCATCTCGAAGGCGAGCCGGTCATAGGGCGGATAGGGAAGCGCGCGGCGCACATCGAACGCGCGGCACGAGGCGCGGCCGATGAAACCGCCGGCGGCGAAGCGGCGCACCAGGTCAGGCTTCGCGATGCCGGTGCCGACGGTCCGGTCCTGCAGCGAGGCGGTGCGGTCATAGAGCTGTACCAGGCCCGGGAAGTAGCGCCGCACATAGGTGGTGAGGGCGCGAATATGGCGCAGGCCGGCGCCGGTCAGGTCGGTTGCAACCCCGCCGATGGCGATCCGGTCCATCATCAGCCGATGGCCGAACACCTCATCCGCCGTGCGCAGGACGCGCTCGCGCAGGATGCCGCAATGGGCCAACATCAGGGCGAAGGCGGCATCGTTCGCGATGGCGCCGATATCCCCCAGATGATTGGCCAGACGCTCCAGTTCGGCCATGACCGCGCGGATCGACGCGGCGCGGGCCGGCGCCTCGATGCCCAAAGCCGCCTCGGCGGCGCGGGCAAAGGCCAGGGCATAGGCGACAGTGCTGTCGCCGGAGGCTCGGCCGGCCAGCCGGATCGCCCGATCGAGCGGCGCGCCGGCGAGCAGCCCTTCGAGGCCGCGATGGACATAGCCCAGCCGCTCCTCGAGCCGCACCACTGTCTCGCCGTGAACGGTGAAGCGGAAATGGCCGGGCTCGATGATGCCGGCATGGACCGGGCCGACAGGGACCTGGTGCAGGCCCGGGCCCTCGGCGCCGAGGAACCGGTAGGATGCGCCCTGCCCATGATCGAGCCACGGCCGAATATCCGGCGCGCCCGCGGGCTCCAGGCCGAAAAGGTCCCGGATGGTCCGCTCCAGCCGGATGGCCGGCGCATGATGGGCGCCGACGGAAGGGAAATGCCCCTCCGGGCAGGCGAGCGACAGGATCGCGATCTCTGCGGGGCTCGCGGCTTCATCCAGCAGCGCCAGATGGACCTGGCCTGGTTCCGCCCAGAGGCTCACCAGGCTGACCTCGCCCGATGCCAATGTCTGAGCGGCGCGCGACCAGCTCTCCCGATCGACCCGGAAGCGCGGCCACGGCGCCGTCGTGACGGGGTATTGGTCGGCAATGAGGTGGGTGAGCGGCATGGCCTACCCCAGGATCCGGGCGACATGCTGGAACCAGGCGACCAGCATGGGCGGCAGATAGAGGCCGGCCGCGAGCACGAGCGCCAGATGCCCGACCATCGGCAGATGGGATGCCTTGACCGGCGCCGTGCCGCCGGCGGCCGGCCCGAAAGCGAGCCCCTGCAGGCGCAGGAGCAGGGCGCCGAGGGCGATCAGCAGCCCGAGAACCAGGGGCAAGGCCAGGAGCGGCGCCCGGGCGAAGGTCGAGCTCACCACCAGGAACTCGCTGGTGAAGATGCCGAGCGGCGGCATGCCGGCGATGGCGACCACGCCCAGGACCAGGCCCCAGCCGAGGAAGGGGTGGCTTTCGGTGAGGCCCCGGATCTCGGAAAGCTTCTGGGTGCCCTTCACCTGCGCCACATGGCCGACCGCGAAGAAGATCGCCGATTTGGTGAGGCTGTGCATGGTCATGTGCAGCAGGCCGGCGAAATTGGCCAGCGGCCCGCCCATGCCAAAGGCGAAGGTGATGATGCCCATATGCTCGATCGAGGAATAGGCAAAGAGGCGCTTGATGTCGCGCCGCCGATAGAGCATGAGCCCGGCGAACAGGAGCGAAGCGAGGCCCATGGTCACCATCAGCGGGCCGGGTGCGATCGCGGCGCTGTTGGCCGCCAGCAACATCTTGAAGCGCAGGACCGCATAGAGCGCCACGTTGAGCAGGAGGCCGGAGAGCACGGCCGAGATCGGCGTCGGGCCTTCCGCATGGGCATCGGGCAGCCAGGCATGAAGCGGCGCCAGCCCGACCTTGGTGCCGTAGCCCAAGAGCAGGAACACGAAAGCGACATTGAGCAGCGCCGGGTCGAATTCGCCGACCCGTCGGATCAGCACGGTCCAGACCATGCCGTCCAGCCCTTCGCCGACAACCGGCTGGGCCGCCATATAGACCAGAATCGTGCCGAAGAGGGCGAAGGCGATGCCCACGCTGCCCAGGATGAAATATTTCCAGGCCGCCTCGATCGCCTCGTGAGTCCGGTAGATGCCGACCATCAGCACCGTGGTCAGCGTCGCGATCTCCACCGCCACCCACATGAGGCCGATATTGTTGGCGAGCAGCGCCAGGTTCATGGCGAACAGCAGCGCCTGGTACATGGCGTGATAGAAGCGCAGATGCGCGGGCGTCAGGCGCCCGGTCGCCACCTCGTGGCCGATATAGCTGGCGCTGAACAGGCTGGTGGTGAAGCCGACGAAGGTGTTGAGCACCACGAAGACGATATTGAGATCGTCGACCAGCAGGAAGGGCTGCGGCTCCATCCGGGCGCCGAACAAGGAGAGCGCCGCGAGGAAGCTGAGGAGGGCCGCCGCCACATTGAGCCGCGCCGAGAGTCGATAGGCGGGGATGAGCGCCAGAATTCCGGCCGACAGCGCTGGGATGGCAAGAAGGGCCGCGACCGCTTGCGTGGCCGGCAGGATCATCGCTGCTCTCCCCGGAACCGGTCGAGCGCATGGATGTCGACGGTGTCGAACCGCTCGCGGATGCGGAACAGGAAGACCCCGATCACGATGAGCGCGATCAGGACCGAGAAGGCGACGCTGATCTCGACCACCAGCGGCATGCCCTTGGCGCCGGCCGCGGCCAGGATGAGACCGTTCTCCAGAGACATGAAGCCGATCACCTGGCTCACCGCATTGCGCCTGGTCACCATCATGAGCAGCCCCAGCAGCAGGACCGAGAGCGCAAAGGCCAGGTCCTCCCGCGCCAGCGGGTCGGCGCCGGCAGTCACACGGAGCATGACCACCATGGAGAGGCCGACCAGCCCGATGCCGGCCAGCATGGTCGGGCCGATGCCGACCACGGTCTCCACCTCGCGGTGGATGCCCAGGCGCTGGACGATGCGGTAGAGCGCGTAGGGGATCAGGATCGCCTTGAAGACAAGGGCGATCGCGGCGGTCACGTAGAGATGGGGCGCCGACTGGATATAGGCCTGCCAGGCGACCGAGAGCGCCAGGATGAAGGCATGCAACCCATAGACATTGAGCAACGCATTGAGCCGGTCCTGGTAGAGCAGCACGAAGCTCATCAGCACGAGTCCGCCGGCCAGGAGATGGGCGAGGTCGAAGACGATGCCGCTCATCACATCCCCGCCGAGACGAAGCGCAGGAGCGTGGCAAGCAATCCCAACATGAGCGCCGCCCCCAGGAAATCGGGCACCCGGAAGATGCGCATCTTGGCAATGCTGGTTTCGAAGAACGCGAGCAGGAAGCCGCCCAGCGCCAGCTTGCCGAGATAGGCGCCGAATCCCACCAGGTGCGGCACCAGTCCTGCGCCGGGAGCAGCCAGGCCCCAGGGCACGAAAACGCAGGCAATGAGCGAGATGTGGAGCAGCAGCTTCAGATGCCGGGCCAGCTCGACCAGTGCCAGGTGCCGCCCGGAATATTCCAGCACCATGGCCTCGTGGATCATGGTGAGCTCCAGGTGGGTCGCCGGATTGTCGACCGGAATCCGGCCATTCTCGGCGAGCGCCACCAAGACCAGCGCCACGAGCGCGAGGCCCAGCGAGACGCGCACGCCGACGCCGGACGAGAGCATGAGGTCGGCCATGGTCGAGAGCTGGGTCGTGCCGGCGATGAGCGCCAACGTGAAGATCATCATCAGCATGGCCGGCTCGGCCAGAGTCGCTACCATCATCTCGCGGCTGGCGCCCAGCCCGCCGAAGGAGGTCCCCACATCGAGGCCGGCCAAGGCCAGAAAGAAGCGGGCGCTGCCGAGAAGTGCCGCGATGGCGATGAGGTCGGCGGTCCAGCTGAACATGAGGCCGGTACCGAAGGTCGGCACCAGGGCGGCTGCGACCCAGGTGGCGGCGAACATGAGATAGGGCGCCGTGCGGAACAGCCACGAGGCGTTCTGGGCCAGCACCACCTCCTTGCGCAGGAGGCGGAGCAGGTCGCGGTAGGGCTGGATCAGCGACGGGCCGCGCCGGCGCAGCAGCCGCGCCTTGACCTTGCGGACAAAGCCCACGAGCAGCGGCGACAGCAGCAGGACCACCAGCATCTGCGTGCCCTGGACCAGGAAGTCGAGGATCACTGCCATAGCGCCAGCACCAGGAGCAGCGCCACCAGCGCCAGGAAGACCAGGCCCAGATAGCGCCGGATGGTCAGGAATTGCAGGCGGTTCATGCGGGCCGCCAGCTGGTCCACGACTCCGGCGACGGGCTCATAGATCCGTTCCCAGACCGGGTCATGGACGACCCTGTCCAGCCGGGCCGGCGCCAGCTCGCCCGGCGGCGGCATGCGGACCTGTTCCCGGGCGCCGAACAGGCTGCCGGCGAAGACCCGAGCGATCGGCTGGCTGAAGCCGCCGGCGCTGTACTGGGTCGCCGGATCGGCATTGGGAAAGCCGCAATCCCAGGCCGGGCCCCGGCGGATCGCCCGCGAGGCCAGGCGATGGACCGCAAAGGCGGTCAGCATGGCGGAGGCCGCGATGAAGAGCAGCACCAGCAGGCCGTTGTAGGAACTGCGGCTCTCGGCAATGGGAATGAGCGACAGCCAGGGGGCGGCGGCCTGGTTCGGCATCGCTCGTCCGACAAGCCCGGCAACGACCGGCGACAGATGGTCGACCACGAGGCCGGGCAGGATGCCGGCGAGGAGGCAAAGGAGGGCGAGAAGCGCCATGGCGGCGAGCGACCAGCGGTCGGTCTCGCGCGCCGTCTCGGCAGCAAGCCCGCGCGGACGCCCCAGGAAGGCCAGGCCGAACAGCCGGACGAAACAGGCGGCGGCGAGGGCTGCGGAAAGGGCCAGCAGGGCGCCCGCCGCCGGAACCAGCAGCTTTGCCCCCCATTCCGGCATTTGCGGGCTGAGCAGCACCGACTGGAACAGCAGCCATTCGGACGCGAAGCCGTTGAGCGGCGGCAGGGCCGAGATCGCCATAGCGCCGGTGAGGAACAGAAGCGCCGTCGCCTTCATGCGGTGGATGAGCCCGCCCAGCCGGTCGAGGCCCCGTTCACCGGTCGCTCCCAGCACGGCGCCGGCGCCGAGGAACAAAAGGTTCTTGAACAGGCTGTGGTTGAAGGCGTGGAACAGGGCGGCGGTGAGCGCCAGCGCTGCGGCGGCCGGCAGCCCGTTGGCCGAGAAGCAGAGGGCCAGCCCCAGGCCGACAAAGACGATCCCGATATTTTCGATGGTCGAATAGGCGAGGATCCGCTTCACATCCTCCTGCATCAGGGCATAGAGCACACCCAGGACGGCAGTGACGCTGCCGAGCGCCACGATCGGCAGGCCCCACCACCAGATGGGCGGGCCCAGAAGGTCGAAGGCAATGCGGATGAAACCGTAGATCGCGACCTTGGTCATGATGCCGCTCATGAGGGCGGAGACATGGCTGGGGGCGGCCGGGTGGGCGAGCGGCAGCCAGACATGGAGCGGCACCAGCCCCGCCTTGGAGCCGGCGCCGAGCAGGGCAAGCCCGAGCACGAGGGCGGCCAGCGGCGGCGTTGGATGGGCAGTACGGATGGCGGCAAAACTATAGGCGCCGTCCGGCCCGGCCAGAAGGCCGAAGGCCAGCAGCAGGCAGAGCGTGCCGAAACTGGCCATCAGGAGATAGACATAGCCTGCCGTGGCAGTGCCCGCCTCGCGATGGTGCGCCAGAACGAGCGCCCAGGAGGTAAGCGACATGAATTCCCAGCTGGCCAGGAAGCTGAAAGCGTCATCCGCCAGGATCACAAGGTTCATGGCAGCAAGGAAAGCAGGGAAGAAGGGCAGCACGCGGCCGGGTGCCGCCTCGTGACGCCCGTATCCCACCGAATAGAGGCAGGCGACGGCGGCGCCGAGATCGACGATCACCAGGAACAGGGCGGATAGCGCATCGAGCCGGAAGCTGGCACCGGTCCAGGGCAGGCCGATCGGCAGGCGCAGCGTACTGACGGTTCCAGGGCCCGAGACCAGAGGGCCCGAGACCAGATGGCCCGAGACCAGATGGCCGAGCGCTGCGGCGGCCGCGCCGACCGTGACGAGGCCGGCGATGCCATAGACGGCGGCGCCTGCGGTCGTCCCCCGACGGGCGGCCCATATGCCGGCGGGAGCAAGCGCCAAGAGCCCCAGGGCGCATTCGAGAAAGAAGTCGACTGGCATCCTCTTCTTCTACCCGCCGCCAGGCATCGCTTTTCGCCCGGCCCTATCCTTTCAGCCGCACGCCGCGTCCGCCGCTCTGGCTGACGGCGCCTTCGCCGATCAGTTCGATGCCGGCCGCATCCAGCGCCGCCACCAGCTTCATCAGCGAATCCACATTGCCGCGCACGACGCCCTCGCTCGCCTCCATCCGTTGGACGGTCGGCAACGACAAGCCCGACAGTTCGGCGAGCTTGCGCTGGTCGATCGAGAGAAGCGCCCGCGCGGCGCGCATTTGAGCGGCAGTTATCATGTTAAAAACATCACTTGTAAGATTTTATATCGCTCTATTGAGGTGGTGACCAGGAATTCTTGGGGCTGGGATGGGAGGTAATCTGCTTGCTTATATGCACCAGAGAGCCGCAGGAATCCCCCTGCTCTTGCATCCCGCCACCGCCGCCGAGACGCCCCGCGACCGGTTGAGCTTGGAATGGGCACTCGATCACGTGCCGCTCCATCGGGTCGCGCTCCCGTAGCAGGCTGCCCGCTGCGTCGATACGGGCTCGAAATGACAATCGGTCATCAACCTACCGAAATTGCCGCGCGCCGCGGTTCCCGCCGTTGTCCGTCAAACGGACGAGACTGTTGAAAAACCCCGGTTGCCGGCGCCTCTCGGGCGTGCCTCCCTAGGCTATAAAACGAACCCGCGGCGCGGGAGGGCGCGCGGCATGAGGCCGTAGCAGATGAATGGCGCCTGGGTTGAGCGGCCCCGGGCGAGCGCTGAGCATTCCGGCTCCTTTCCATCAGGGGGAGCCGCGCCATGAACCAGCCGCTTTCCATGCCTGCGCGCCGCGATCTTCGCCAGCGGATGATCGAAGACATGAGCGTTCGAGGGTTTCGGGCGAAGACGCAGCACAACTAGGCGTCGGTGATCTCGATCGCTGGAAAGGTGCGGCTCAGTTGCGGGATGGTCTTGCGGTCTCGCTCCGCACCGGCGAGATCCGCGGCGTCCCGCCGGCGCTCCTCACCAGTCAGCATGGGGCTTGCCCTACTTGATAGGCGGCCGCGGTAGCCTGGCGACGCCCGGCTCCAGAGTGAAGACGTAGTCGAGGCTGTACCAGGGCGCCCCCACGTCTGGTTCGGTCGGATGCGGCTCGTCGTGACGCTCGAACCGTCCTACGAGGGCGCGCGTGACGCCGAACTGGGTGTCGCTCTCGAGGTTGGGATCGTCGTCGACATAGACCTGCGACGTCAGGACCTTGAACCCCTCCTTGAAGACGAGGGCGTGGACATGCGCTGGCCGGTAGGGATGGCGATCCTGCGCCTTCAGAAGCCGACCGACGACGCCGCCGGTCGGGATCGGATAGCCGGCGGGCTTGATCGAGCGAAACCAGAAGCGACCGTCGGGATCGGTCACAAACTTCCCACGCAGGTTCATGTCGGCCTGGGCCGGGTCCTGGTTTTCATAGAGACCGACAGGCGAGGCGTGCCAGATATCGACTTCGGCGCCTTCGACCGGGCGACCGGATTGATCCTTGACCGTCATCGACGCGAAGAGCACGGGCCCGGGCGTCGCCGATCGGACGATCGAGCCACCGTTCTCGACCCGTGGCGAATTCAGCCGCCAAAACGGGCCAAGCAGCGACTGCGAGGTCTCGGTCGTACCGTTGTCGCCGTTATTGAGCAGGCAGACGAGCGATGAAACGCCGAACGAGCCCGCCATCAACACCATCTCGTTGTGGGTGTCGGTGGTGAGCTTGCCCATCTCGTTCAAGATCGCTGTCGCTTCCCTGAATTCTTCCTCGGTCAGCCCGGTCTCCCGCACGAACGCGTGCAGGTGGGTGACCAACACCGACATGATCTCGCGCAGCCGCGGGCTCCGGGTCCTCGCCATGACGGCAAGCACCGCACCGGTGAGCTGGTCCTGGGATTGGATGATCATTGTGAGCCTCCCAACGCTAGGCGCCCTCAGCGATTCGTTACTTCTTTGGTCCAGACGCGCTTGCGAGCAGGGTCGCGAGCCGACGAAGACCGAACTGATAACCCTCGGTACCCAGGCCTGCGATCACGCCATCGGCGCGCAACGACACGAACGACCGGTGCCGAAATTCCTCGCGCTTGTGCACATTCGAGATGTGGACCTCGATCACCAGCCCCTCGAAGGTATTGAGCGCATCGAGGATTGCCACCGAGGTATGGGTGAAGGCGGCTGGGTTGATGACGATGGCCTTGGCACTCTCGCGGGCCTCATGCACCCAATCGATGATCTCATATTCGCGATTCGATTGAAGGAACCGAAGTTCGAGGCCGAGCTCCGTCGCGAGCGCGCGGCAGTCGCGCTCGACGTCGGCCAGCGTTTCGTGCCCGTAGATCTCGGGTTGCCGCTTGCCCAGGAGGTTCAGATTGGGGCCGTTGAGAAGATAAACGACGGGACGCATTCCTGCCTCGGTCTCGGTGTTGAAACATCGTGAGATGACGGTGCGGTGTCAGACGGCGTTCGGAAACCTGGCCGCCGGCTTCATCAAACCAGCGGAATGGTGAGTTCGCCGATCACGCCGGAGGTCGGCGGGCGGACGCCGCGCCACCAGGCGAAGGCCTCGGCGGCTTGCTCAACCAACATGCCGACGCCATCAGCGAGCCCGGGCACGGCCTCCTGCTTTGCCGCTCTGAGGAACGGTGTCAGCCCCTTGCCGTAGGCGAGCTCGTACGCCAGCCGGGCACCCCGAAAGGCGGCGCCCGGGATCGGCGGCATCTCGGCGCGCAGGCTCGCTGACGTGGCGTTCACGACGAGGTCGAAACCACCTCGGTCGGCCAATTCCTCGTAGCTGCACACTGTCACCGGCTCGCCGTCCGTCGCTTGCTCGGCCAGGGCGACCGCCTTGGCCACCGTTCTGTTGACCAGCGTCAACTCGGCGGGCCGTTCCCGCAGAAAGGGGAGGAAGGCTCCGCGCGCAGCGCCGCCGGCGCCGAGCAGCAGAACGCGGCGCCCCTTCATCTCGACGCCGAGATTGACCGTGATATCGCGCACCAGCCCGACGCCATCGAAGTTCTGGGCGCTGACGGTGTCGCCATCGAATTTCAGGCAGTTCGCGGCACCGGCGAGTTTTGCGCTCTCGGAGTGTTCGGTCGCATAGGCAAAGGCGTCGAGCTTGAAGGGTGCCGTGATATTCAGCCCCTTGGCTCCCGCGGCGCGGAATTCATCGATCCGCCGGGCGAAGCGGCCGATCTCGCCCTCGATCGCCTGGTAGACGATGTCCTGCCCGGTCATCTCGGCGAACCGGCCGTGGATGAAGGGGGATTTGGAAAATCCGATCGGGTTGCCGATGACGGCATAGAGGTCGCTCATCGCTCTGGCCCTCGCTCCGGCTCGCTGTAGAGAACGCCGTCTACTGCCATCGCGGCGATCTCGGCGGCGGTATAGCCGAGTGCTGCAGCGATGCGCTGATTGTCCTGCCCGAGCAGCGGCGCCGGCGTCCGCACCGTGGTATCGCAATCGGAAAACCGGAACGGCAGGTTCGGCAAGGTCACCTTGCCCAGCACCGGGTGGGTCTGCTCGACCAGCATGCCGCGAGCCCGGATCTGCGGGTCCTTGACCACCTCGTCGATCGTCTGCACCGGTGCTGCGGGGACGCCCGCTTCCTCGAGCGCCGCCAAGCAGGCGTCGCGCGAGGGCTGCGACAGGGTCCAGGTCCGGACGAGCTCGGCCGCTTCGGCATAGTGGGCATTCCGCGAGGCCGGCCGGATGAAGCGCTCATCCCGAGCCAGAGCCTCGCCGCCGATCAGGAGGGCCAGGCGCCGCCAGGCGTCGTCGACCTGGGCCGCGATGACGAGATTGCCATCCTTGGCCGGGAAGACGCCATAGACCGTCGAGTCCGGCTGGGTGCTGCCCGTCTGCTTCGGGAGGTCCGTGCCGCCCGAGAGGAAGTAGCGCTGCACGGCATAGTCATGCATCGAGACCATGCAGTCGTAGAGTGCGAGGTCGATGTGTTGGCCGCGACCAGAGGAGGTCCGGCCGAGCAGCGCCGCATTGATGGCGGCCACGCCATGGATGCCCGTGTACATGTCGGCGAGCGGCATCCGGAGCAGCGGCGGCACCTCGCCGGGATTGCCGAGCTGGGCCATCGCCCCAGACATCGCCTCGGCGATCAAGCCGAAGCCCGGCCGATCGGCATAGGGGCCGGTGTGGCCGTATGCGGAGACGGAGCAATAGACCAGCCGCGGGTTGCGCGCCGACAGGGCCTCGTATCCGAGCCCCAAGCGATTGAGCGCCCCGGGCCGATAGTTTTCGATGAACACGTCGGCAGTGTCGGCGAGCTTCAACATCAGCTCGAGGCCGCGCTTATCCCTGAGGTCGATGCACAGACCCTGCTTCCCCATGTTCTGCTGGAGGAAGTAACCGGATTGGCCGTCCTTGAAGTAGCCGTGCGCGCGGCCGGCGTCGCCCTCCCTCGGGCGCTCGACCTTGATAACCTCCGCGCCCAAGGCCGCCAGGCAGCGGCCCATGAACGGGCCGGCCAGGAAATGGCTGTAGTCGATGACGCGGATGCCAGTGAGCGGCAGATTTTTGGCGCTCATGCTGGTTCTCCCGCCGGCGGCCGCATCGGGATCATGAGCCGATGCTCGCCGGTCTGAACGACCTGCCCATGCTGGTTGATCAGCTCCGACGGCAACACCACGATGCCCCAGCCGGCGCGCTTGGTCCGGCGCATGGAGCCGACGCGAAACTTCACGTGCACCGTATCGCCGAGCTTGATCGGCAGCTTGAAATCCCAGGTCCAGCCGAGCGACATGCCAGGCAGGAAGCGGTACTCGGCTCTCGACTTCAGCCCATCGGCCAGCGAGAGGCCGAAGAGCCCGTGCGCGACGCGGGTCCCGAACGGCGTGGTCTTGGCATATTCCTCATCGACATGCACCGGGGTGAAGTCGCCGGTCAGCTCGGCATAGGCGTTCACCATCGCTTCGGTGACCGTCACGGACGGCGTGATGCATTCGTCGCCAACCTCGGCGTCGTCCCAATAGCGGTCTGCGGTCATGCTAGTTCCTCCCTCGTCAGGCCCGAGGATCGATGGCGAGGGTTGCTTCGACCGCCCCCGCGCTGGCTTGCAGGATTTCGATGTTCAGGCCGTCCGGCAGCACCAGCCAGTTCGGGCCGGCCTGCAGCGCCGTGGCGCCCCAAGCTGCAGCGCGGGCGAGCACGCCGTCATAGTCGTCGACCATGATGCCGAGATGGGCGAGACGGCCCTCGGGTGCCTCGAACGCCGGATCCTCGATGAGCTGCGGCCCGCCGAGCACCCACACCTGTCGGGGGATCTCACCGGCCGCGGGCTTCTCGTCCCGGATGCCTAGTCCGAGGACGTCCTTGAAGAAGCGGACATGCCAGTCGATGTCCCGGACGCGGATGGCGACATGCTCCACATAGGCGCGTGGCAGCGACATGGTTCAGGCCTTTCCTGGATAATCGGTGCGGGCGTATTCGATGCCCTTGACGAGAGCGGCGATCGTGGCGTTGACGGGAGTCGGGACGCCCAGCCTCTGGCCCCAGCGCACGACGGAGCCGTGGATGTAATCGACCTCGGTCGCGTTGCCGGACTGCAGGCTCTGCAGCATCGAGGTCTTGAACTCGGCAGGCAGGCCTGCTCCGGCCAGGTCCCAGGCCCGGCGCGGCTCCGTGATCGAAATCCTCACGCCGGCCTTCTGGGCGACGCCAATCGCCTCACCGATTGCCGCTAAAGCGCATTCCTCAAGGGCAGAGAGCGAATAGAGGCCGCCGTAAGTAAGCCCGGTGACGGCCGTGATCCCGCCGCCGGCGACATTCACGAACAGCTTGTCCCACATCGCGCCCATGATGTTGTCGCTGGCACGTGTGGCGATGCCTGCCTTGGTGAAGGTGGCCGCGATGTGGCGGGCACGATCGGTGTCATGGCCGTCGAGTTCGCCGATGATTGTCTCTTTGCCCGCCACGCCGGCGCGCACGCGGCCGGGAGCGAGCAGGACACCGCCGACATAGGTCTTGCCGGCCATCACTCGTTCGGCACCACACTCTTCTGCCAGGATCTCCTCGTGGCCGAGGCCGTTCTGCAGGGACATCACGACGGTGTCGGGCCCGATGATTGGTGCTGCTGCCCGGATCGCGGCGCGGGTGTGGTAGGACTTCACCAGCACGACCACCAGGTCCGCCGCGGCGCCGACATCAGCGGCCGAGAGGCGGGCACCCACATCGGCCCGGCTTTCCTCGCCGGCCTCCAGCATCTGCAGGCCATGAGCGTTGATCGCGTTGACATGCTGTTCGAAGGGATCGATCAGCCAGACGTCTTCGCCGCCGCGCGCCAGGGTGCCGCCGATCGTCGAACCGAGCGCGCCTGCGCCGATGAAACAGATCCGCATCCCATCCTCCCAAACGCCACTTGTCGTTGGATGATGGGTAGCATCGAGATCATTATTTCGATATGCTATGTATTTTATAGTTTACATTGAGAAACGCAATAATGGTTGACCGCCATCTCGACGCGCATCTGCTCGACCCGCGCCTGTTGCGGCTGTTCGATGCGCTCTTTGCGACGGGCAGCGTCACCAAAGCTGCGGAACTGCTCGGACAAAGTCAGCCGACCGTCTCTATCTGGCTTGCCCGCTTGCGGGCCGAGCTCGACGACCCGCTGTTTGTCCGCACGTCAGCAGGAATGTTGCCGACCCCGCGCGCCGAGGCGCTGATCGGTACCGTCCGGGAAGCATTGGAAGCGCTCCGGCGGCTAATCGGGATCCGCACGCCGTTTGATCCGACAGTCGCCCATCGCCGCTTTAGCATCTCGATGACCGACGCCAGTCATTTGACCCTGCTGCCGGCCATCCTCGCGCATGTTCGGCATATCGCCCCGGGCGTCCGGATCGAGGCCACGCAGATCGGCGAGACCACGTCCGAGATGCTGCAGTCCGGCGAGAGCGACTTGGCAATCGGCTATATCTCAGGCCTCGAGACCGGGCATTTCGAGCAGACGCTGTTCCCGCAGGATTGGGTCTGCCTTGCCAACCGCGACCATCCGCGCGTCCGGGGCGGGCTGTCGAAGGCGCAATTTATCGAGGAGGCGCACGTCCTCATCCGTGGCGGCACAGGGCATCGCCTTTTGGCGGAGGCTTTCGAGGCTCTGGGTATCACCCCCAATATCGCGCTCGAACTCCCAGGTTTTCTCGGGCTTCCAGCGATCATCGGCTCGACGGATCTGATCGTCACTTTGCCGCGCCATATCGGCGAGACCTTGGCCCATTTTTACGGCCTGCGCGTGCTCGCATGTCCCATAGCGATTTCGGGCTTCGCCGTTAAGCAGTATTGGCACGCGCGCTTCCACCATGATCCAGCAATCCAATGGATTCGGGGAGTCTGCGCGACACTGTTTCAGCAGAGAGAGGTGCGTGGTCTTGAACCTGCACCTCTCAAGAGTCTTCCGGAAAATTCGTGATCGTTATGCTGGCTGGTCTGGCTGATCGATCGGTGGCCGCCAGGACATTGCGCATGCCCGCATAGACTCGGGCGAGGCGCGTGTCGGCATCCAGAGCCGGCAGCGGCACCTCGGCGCCAAGCGCCGTGTCGGGCGGTAGTGAGTCCAGCAGCGCGACCAGCGGCAGGGCGCCATCGCCCGGTGGCAACCTGCCGCCTCGTGCCTCGAGAATGGTGTCCTCGTCGGTCGTGGGCAGGACGGCGCCCGCGTCACACAGCTGTGCTGCGCGCACGAGGCCGGCGGGCAGATTGCGCAGGTCCGCCGGTGTGCCTCCGGAGCGACTGAGATGGAGCGCGTCCACAAGGACGGCGCCATTTGGCTTCCCCGCGTCCACCACGATCGAGGCGGCTTGGGCAAGCGTGCCGATCGCTCGCCATCGCATGAACTCCAGATCGACGCGCAGGCCGAACGAAGCGGCGAGATCGCACATGGCGGCGAAATTCTCCGTCAGGCGCCCTGTGACCTTGTCGTCGCCGGACACCGTGACGGCGACCGCACCGAGGTCCGCGCCGGCTTCCAGCATGGCGGCGAATGAGTCGACCACGATCTCTGGGGTCAGCTGGATAAATTCGATGTCATGCAGCGTGACGCCTTCCGCGCGGAGCAAGTCCCGCAGCTCGCTGTGTGCCTTGGTTCCGGTTTGTGTGGGATACGCAGCACCGCCTGCCATCGCCGGATGGAGCCGAAGCCCGACCGACCGGAAACCGGCTTTCGTCGCGGCCCTGACGAAGGCAGGTGGCGGCAGTTCGAGCGCCGTCAGATGCGCGACACCTAGGGGGATCAATATGTCGCCCTCCCACCGCTGAGGTCGAAGACGAAGCCCGTCGTGAAGCTGCATTCGGGGCCGGCGATCCACGAGACCATCGCCGCGACCTCCTCGACTTGAAGGAAGCGACCCATGGGGATCTTGGCCTTGCTGGCTCGGATATGCTCTTCCGACATCTGCTGAAGCAGGTCGGTCTCCACCATGGCCGGCGCCACGCAGTTGATCAGCACGCCGTCCTGCGCCAGCTCCTTGGCCGCGGCCTTGGTGAAGGCGATGACGCCGCCCTTGGCGGCCGAGTAGGCGGAGATGAATTGCACGCCGTCCTTGCCCGCCATGGAGGCGACATTGACGATCCGCCCGTACTTGCGCGCCCGCATGTGCGGGATGGCGGCGCGGCAACAATAGAACACGCCGTTGAGGTCGATCCCGATCACCTTCTCCCAGGCATCGACCGGATAGTCCCAGGACGGTGTCACCGGCCCGTTGATGCCGGCGTTGTTGATCAGGATATCGACCTGGCCGAGCGTCCGGAGGGTCGCGGCGAACGCCTCTTCGACCATCGCGTGCGACGACACGTCGACCCGGTGGATGAGGGCCGGCTCGAAGGGCTCGCCTGCCTCGTCCCAGCCTTTCGTGTCGTAGTCCCACACGGCGATCCTCGCGCCGCGCTGGTGGAGCCTGTGGGCGATGCTGCGACCGATGCCGCGCATTCCGCCGGTTACAATGGCGGTGCGGCCTTCGAGATAGCGTTCCATCTCAGTTCCTTATGCTCTTTGGGCACCCCGCCGCGTCCCTTGACGCAGCGGGAGGGATCGGACAGAAGGTGCGGTTAGTTGAGCTCGATGCGCTTCAGATCGCCGACGACGAAGATGTAGGAGAGCGCGCCGGTCAGCGTGACGACCGAGATGAAGGCGAGCGCGCCGACGAACGAGCCGGTGGCATTGACGATGAGGCCGATCATCAGCGGCGTCACGATGCCGGCCGCATTGGCGAACAGGTTGAAGATGCCGCCGCTCAAGCCGAGCAGCCCCTTCGGCGCGATGTCCGACACGATCATCCAGGCGAGCGCCGACATGCCTTGCGCGAAATAGGCGACGCAGAGGATGGCGATGACCACCGCATCCGACCGCACATAGTTCGCCGTGACGATCACCGAGGCGAGCAGCAGCCCCGTGATCACTGGACCCTTGCGTGCCCAGTTGAGCGACACGCCCCGCCGCAGCAGCGCATCGGAGATCCAGCCGCCGACCAGCGTGCCGACCGAGGCCGCGATGAACGGCAGGACGGCGATCCACCCAACCTTCAGCCATTCCATGTGCCGCTCCTGGGACAGGTAGGTCGGAAACCAGGTCAGGAAGAAGACGTTGGTCGAGTTGCAGGCGAACTGCCCGATGCAGATGCCGGCCATGGCGCGCTGCCGCAGCAGGTACGGGATCTGCGACCACTCGAAGCGTTGCGATGTTTTGGCACCGCTCACGACGCCGCCGCCCGCCTCGATATAGTCGAGCTCGGCCTGGTTGACGGTCTTGGCGGCGTGCGGCTCGCGATACTTGGACCACCAGACGAAGCCATAGGCGATGCCGGCGCCGCCGACGATGGCGAAGAGCATGCGCCAGCCGAATTCGGCCTGGATCCAGAACAGCAGGGGCGTCAGGAACGCGAGACCGATGTACTCGGCGAAGGTGTAGACGCCCGTGGCCCGGGCGCGCTCGTGCTGCGGGAACCACATGGCGACCACCCGGCTGTTCGTCGGGAAGCAGGGCGCCTCGGCGACGCCCATGGAAAGCCGCAGGCCGAGCAGCGAGAAGAAGCCGGTCGCGAGGCACTGCAGGCCGGTGAAGAGCGACCAGAGCGTCAGTGCCGCGTAATAGATCGTCCGCGTGCCGAACCGGTCCAGCAGGATGCCGGCGGGGATCTGGCTCGCCGTATAGGTCCACGAGAAAGCCGAGAAGATGACGCCCATCAGGGCTGCGTTCAGGCCAAGCTCGCGGCTCATGGTGGGCGCCGCGATACCGACCACGCTGCGGTCGAGATAGTTGATCGTCGTGCCAATGGCGATGAGCGCCAGGATCACGAAGCGCGCTCTGCTTCGCGTCATCGTCGCCGCTGCTGTTACCGGCGCCATTGCCGCCGTTGCTTGCTGATCCGTCACCCTAGTCCTCCCGGATATGCGCGCCAGTTTCGTGCGCTCGTTCTCGATGTCGGGTGCCGCCGATTGGGGCGGCGTGATCGCGATTTGGAGGGGGGCGCTCGGCCGCGCGCGTCGATGCGCGCCGCTTGTGCGGCCGTGGCCAACGGAAAGATATGGCGAGTCTTGTCCATGGCGGCTTCCCCCTGTCGGGCCGACTTATTAATCTGTGGATTAATTGAGAGCGTAATTACCCCGCTGGATAATTTCTGTCAACGCGAATTGCAGCCTGCTAAGATGCGGCCGGCACCGCAGCCGTTGCCGAGTGAAGGGGGTGGGCAGCTCGATGGAACCCGCACGCAAGATCGATGAAGCGGAGACCAAGCCCAAGCGCAGCCGCAAGCGCGACCGGGAAAAGACTCGTCAAGAGATCCTGGATATCGCGCTTGAAGAGTTCACCGAGAATGGCTTCGCCGCGGCTAATACTGACGTCATTGCAGCCCGAGCCGGCATTACCAAGCGGCTGATCTTCTATTACTTTAATTCTAAGGAAGAACTTTTCGTGGCGGTGCTTGACGCGGCCTACACGAAAATGCGGCGCGCGGAGGAAGACCTCGGTCTCGACGGCTTGCTGCCCGAGGCGGCGATCCGCACCCTCGCGGCGTTCACCTTTGATTTCGATCAAAACAACCCGGCGTTCGTCCGTCTCGTGTTGATCGAGAACTTGCTCCACGGCCGCCACGTGGCACGTTCATCGAAAGCCAGGGCAATGACCCGGCCGATCATCGATCAGATCCGGCGCGTGCTGGCGCGTGGCGTTGTCGAGGGAGTGATCCGGCCGGGCATCGATCCCGTCGAACTGCACATGACCTTGAGCGCCCTCTGCTTTTTCTCGGTCTCCAACCGGCATACCTTCGAGCCGCAGTTCAGCTACGACATGTCATCGTCCGAAGCGAAGGCACGGCGCAGAGCCGAGATCGCCGACCTGATCTGGCGCTATGTCCGGAAAGAGTGAAACCGGGCCAGCTGCAATCAATTCCTGATGAGCGCCTCAGTCTCCCCCGTGAGGCGCCGCGCCAGATCACGCGAGAGACGCTTCGCTACCGCGACCGGCAAAGCTCACAGTCGTGTCGCATCACATTCCTCGCCTGCTGGGACGCACTCCCGTTCGGTCGGCTTGCATTAACGACCAATTAGTCCATATATGGGAGATGCCCGAGCAAACTTCACCGCGGATGCCGCGCGGCCGGCCCCGAGAGTTCGATACGGACGCCGCCGTCAAGCGCGCCATGGGCGTTTTCTGGTCGTGCGGCTATCACGGCACATCACTCCCTGATCTGCTTGAGGCAACGAACCTCTCGCGCGGCAGCCTCTACGCGGCCTTTGGCGACAAGCACGGGCTCTTTCTGCGCGCCCTCGATCGCTATATCGACGATGCACTGGCGCGGCTCGATAGCGAACTCGATCCACGGAATGATGCCTTGGCGGGTCTGCGAACCTACTTGGCTGGTTATGTCGACCGCACGAGCGGCATTGGCGGCAAGCGCGGATGCCTGGTGGTGGCGACTGCCATGGAATTGGCCGCCCACGACACCGAGGTGGAGCAGCGCATCCGGCGGGTCTTCGAGAGGATGGAGACACGGCTGACAGAGGCGCTGACGCGCGCGCAGGCAGCGGGACAACTGGCCGATGGCGTCGAGCCCGCGACCGCCGCCCGCATGCTGCTCTGCCTGCTCGAAGGCATGCGTGTCGTCGGCAAAACAGACCCGGACCGCACCATGTCGCAAGCCGCGGTCCAAACCCTCATCGACCGCCTCGTAAGGTAGAGATCACATGGCCAGACCATTGTTCAGGCACGTCTATATCTGGACCGTTTGGTCGTGAAAGAAATTCCCATGTCCCCGACCCAAATCGCCTGCGCGGTGCTCGTGCCCCTGTTTTGGGGCTTGCAATTCGTCGTCATCAAGGTTGGCCTGGCGGCGTTTCCTCCGCTGTTCTTCGTCGGTCTCCGCTTCGCCGCCGTCGCGGCGATTCTGCTGCCGTTCGTCGGGCGACCGACCCGGCGCGAACTCGGACCGATGATCGCCATCTCGGTCTTCTTCGGCGGTCTGAACTTCGCGCTGTTTTTCGTCGGGCTCGGGCAAGGGCTCGCGAGTGTGTCGGCCGTCGCCAACCAGCTCTCAACGCCCTTTACGGTTCTCCTCGCTTGGCCATTTCTCGGTGAGCGGCCTTCGACGCGCATTATCATCGGCGTTGCTCTGGCATTCGGAGGCGTGGCGCTGACCGTGGTGGAGCCGAGTGCCTCGGTGAAGATCGTGCCGACCCTGCTGGTCATCGCCGCCGGCTTCGCCTTTGCGATCGGGAGCGTGCTCACGAAACTCTATGGTCCATTCGAGCCGCTGAAACTGATGGCCTGGATGTCGCTCTTCACCGTTCCGCAGGTCATGGCGACCTCCCTCGTGATCGAGCACGGTCAACTCGCATCGCTCCATGCGGCCGGCCTGACGGCTTGGTTGGCCTTCGCCTACACCGTGCTGTTCGGCGCGGTCGCCGGCTGGGGCCTGTGGTTCTGGCTGATCGCCCGGTGCTCGATGGCGCGTGTGGCGCCCTTCGCGCTGTTGCTGACCGTCTTCGCTGTCGCCGCCGGGGTTGTCTTCCTGCACGAACCCCTGACGCCAACGCTCGTCTCGGGCGCCGTCATTTGCATCCTCGGCGTAGCCATCACCCAGAGCCGATCCTTCGCCCGGCATAGCCTGCCGACACCACCCCAGGCACCGGCCGAGCCAATCCAGGGAGAATGCCCGTGAACTCGGAGACGGTCGCTTAGGCCCAGCGGCGACCAGCGGGCTTCAGCCTTGAGGAAGCTCCAACCGTTCGAGATCGGCAATAAGCCCGGGTCCGGTCGGTTCCCATCCGAGCTTCTTGCGGGTCTTGGCACTCGAGGCGGGCACGTCGTGGTCGGCAAACCTGGCAAGCCAGCCGAAATAGGCTTGCGCCTCTTCCGGGGCGACGGATTTGACGGGCAGGTTCAACCGTCGACCGATGGCTTCGGCGATATCGCGCATCGGTACGCCTTCTTCGGCGACAGCGTGATATTTCGCGTCCGGCTCCGCCTTCTCGACCGCCAGCCTGTAGAGGCGGGCGACATCGACAACATAGGCCGCCGGCCAACGATTGAGGCCGTCTCCGATATAGGCGCACACGCCCTTTTCCCGATACATCGCGATGGCCCAAGTGACGAGGCCCTGCGTTACGGGATCGTGGACCTGCGGCAGCCGCACCACCGACACGTTGACGCCTTGGGCGGCGACGGAGGCGGCTGCCTCCTCGGAGGCCGCGCGCGGATGCACGTCGCAGCCGATGATCGCATTGTCTTCCTTGGCCGGCTCGCCGGGCACGGTGTTGGCGAGCCCGGTCCCGGAGGTCACGATCAACGGCCGGTTGGAGCCGGCGAGAACGGAGCCGAGCGCCTGGATCACGCTGCGATCGTCCTCGCAGTTTTGAACGAACCGCGAAAAGTCGTGGTTGAAGGCCAGATGGATGACACCGTCCGATCGGGCGGCGCCTTCCTTCAGGCTTTCCGGTTCAGCGATCGACCCACGATAGACCTCGGCACCCGCGGCCGCGAGCGCCGGGGCCTTGTCGTCCGAACGGCAGAGGCCGATCACCTGATGGCCCGACGCGATCAGGTCTTTGACGACTCTCGAACCGATGTTTCCTGTGGCACCAGTAACAAACACACGCATGAGCAAAGTCTCCGGTTTTGGTTCGGGCCACTTTTGGCCAACACAAGGCGGGCACGACCTTGGCGGCGGATACGCCCTTTCGCGCACGAGTATTGAGCGGCATGCGAAAGCATCTGCTGTCTTGCTGAAGACAAACCTTGGCCCAAAGGCTATTCTGGTAAAGTAGTGAGATCATCATGGTATAGTGGCTAACAGGATGGGTGAGCACCTGGCTACCGAGAACCCGCTCGGATCCTATCTGCGGGACCGGCGCATGAAGCTCGATCCGGCCGCATTCGGCTTTCCCCCGGAGCGCCGACGCACGCCCGGCCTGCGCCGCGAGGAAGTGGCGCAACGCGCCAACATCAGCCCGACTTGGTACACTTGGCTGGAGCAAGGACGCGGCGGTGCGCCCTCGGCCGACGTGCTCGACCGGATCTCGCGCGCCCTGATGCTGACAGAGGTTGAGCGCGAGCACCTCTTCCTCTTGGGCCTCGGGCGCCCGCCCGAGGTGCGCTACCAGGAGAACGAGGGCGTGACACCCCGGCTGCAGCGCGTGCTCGATGCGCTGGACCCGAGCCCTGCCCTCATTCGGACGGCCACCTGGAACGTGGTCGCCTGGAATCGGGCGGCCACCGTCATGCTGGGCGACTATGGCCCCCTGCCGCCGCATCAGCGCAACGTGCTGCGCATCATCTTTCTCGACCCGCGTGCCCGCACTGTGCAGTCCGACTGGGAGAGCATGGCGCGCCACGTGGTGGGCGCGTTCCGGGTAGAGGCCGCGCGTGCTGGGGCCGCAGCGGAAGTGGCGCCTCTCGTCGACGAGCTCTGCCGGCTCAGTCCCGAGTTCAGGACGATGTGGGCGGAGAACGATGTGCGCGGCGGCCAGCACGAAGCCGTCAAGCACATACGCCATCCGGTGCTCGGCCCGCTCGCCTTCGAATACTCGGCCTTTTCGGTCGACGGCCGGACCGATCTCAGCATGGTGGTCTACAATCCGGCGACGCCGGCGGATGCGGAGAAGATCAGAGCGCAGGTCGGCTCGACGCCACGGCGCGAGGAGACATGATCACTGCTCCGGGCGACCGGTGTCGCTGCCTCGGCGTGTCGAGGCCGCAAGCGTCGCCGGCTCCGTCTGCTCCCGCGCATACCGCGCCGGCGGCAGCCCGACATGGCGGGTGAATGCGACGCTGAATGCGCTTGCCGAGCCGTAGCCGACGCGTTCCGCAATTTCGGCGACGCCACTGTCGTTCTGCCGGAGCATGTTCTTCGCCAAGGCCATGCGCCAGGCGAGCAAATACGCCATCGGCGCGACACCCACGGCGCGGCTGAACCGCTCGAAGAACGCGGAACGGGAGAGTGCCGCCTCCTTCGCCATTTGTGCGACCGTCCAGGGTTTGGTCGGGCTCTCGTGCATCCGTCGTAGTGCCACGGCAAGCCGCTCGTCGGCGAGCCCGCGCACGAGGCCGGGCGACGCCGCGGTGCCCGCCGTCGAGCGGAGCGCTTCGATGAGCAGAACCTCGATGAGGTGGGCGAGGATGACCTCGCGCGCCGGACGCCGTTCGCGGAACTCGTCTCTCACGAGCTGCACGAGGGTGGCGAGCCGCGGCTCGCCACGCACATGCACGAGTTGGGGAAGCAGCGACACCAGCAAGCCCGCGTCGGGGGAGCCGAAGCTGCAGTGGCCGACCAGCATGCGCAGGTCGGTCGGGCCGTCCTGGTCGCCGATCCTGAATTCGCCGGTGCCCAGTGCCACGGGCAAGGTTTCGGGCGCCTCCGCCGCGGGAGGTGCCAAGCTGGACATCGCGACCCCGTAAGCTGCAGAGATCAGGATGAAGTCGCCCGAGCGGAGCTCGATCGCATCGTGCCCGTCGACCATGAGGCGGCACCCGCCCTCGAGGACCACACAGTAGAAGGGCTGCCCGGCATCAGAGCGGCGGACGTGCCACGGGCCGGCGCCGACAATGGCCTTCGAGAACCGGGCGCCCGGCTGCAGCAGCGTGACGACCTCCGCGAGCGGGTCAACCATGTCCGGACTCCTACAAACGAAAATTGGACTTTCGATTATAGAAGATCCGGCTGCGGCGACCTACCTCTTGGTACGGGAAATCACTCCAAGGGTCGCCATGAAAACCATCCTGATCACCGGATGCTCGTCCGGCTTCGGACTTGAAACCGCCAAATGCTTTCTCGATCGCGACTGGAAGGTCGTCGCCACGATGCGCACGCCGCGCGAGGACGTGCTGCCTCGTTCCGAGCACCTGCGCGTGCTGGCCCTCGATGTCACCGATCCGGAGAGCATCCGTCGCGCCGTCGAGGCGGCGGGGCCGATCGATGCGCTCGTCAACAACGCCGGCTTCGGCGCGGCGGCGCCGTTCGAGGCCATCCCGATGGCGACGGTGCGCGAGCTCTTCGAGACCAACACCTTCGGCACGATGGCCGTGACGCAGGCGGTGCTGCCGCAGTTCAGGCAGCGCAGGGCCGGCGTCGTCGTGAACGTCACGTCGAGCGTGACCCTGAAATCGATCCCTCTGATCGCTGCGTATGCCGCGAGCAAGGCGGCGGTGAACGCATTTACCCAGTCGATGGCGCTGGAGCTCGAGCCGTTCGGTGTGCGCGCGCGCCTGGTGCTGCCGGGGCGTTCGCCCGAGACCCGCTTCGCGGATAACGCGCACGCCCACATGCAGGGCCTCGACCACGAGGCTTATGCCGACCTGGTGAAGAGCGTCTTTGCCAGCTTTGCGGAGCCGGGACCGATCACGCACGCGCAGGACGTGGCCGAAGCGGTGTGGCGCGCGGTGAACGATCCGTCGAGCCCGATGCGGATCCCCGCCGGTGCTGACGCGGTCAACTGGGCCGCGTCGAGCTGAATCCGGAGACGTCCGGCCTGCATCTCGGCATCAACAAGCGGGTGCGGGCGAGACCAGCGTCCCGCCCGCACCGATTTTCACCGTGAAGGTGCGCTCGACCGGGTCCTGCCGCCGCGGTCAAAGCATGGCGAGCGCGGCCGCCGGAGTGGGATCCCAGGCGGGCGAAAGGCCCGATGGGCTGACGATCCGGCTGTTGGTCTCGGCCAGGCCGTGAATGGCGGCCATCTCCGCTGCGGTGAGCGCAAAGTCGAATACCGCAGCGTTGTTGGCCGTGCGTCCCGGATTGGTCGTCCGGGACAGAGCCACCACACCCTCCTGCTGCAGCAACCAGCGCAGGACGATCTGCGCCACCGTCCTGCGACGAGCCTTGGAAATTTCCTCGAGCACCGGGTCGCTGAACACCCGGCCGACGGCCATGCCGCAATAGGCCGTGACACTCACGCCCAAGCGGCGGCATTCGTCGATCAGCAAGGCCTGGTTCAGATAGGGATGATACTCGAACTGGTTGGTGACGATGGGTGCGGCTGAAAGCTTCACCGCCTCCGCCATCAGGGTTCGATTGAAGTTGCTGACGCCGACATGGCGCACCTTGCCGGCCTGGACCGCAGCATTGAGGCCCTCGATCTGCTCGGCGAGCGGGGTCGCAGTGCTCGGCCAGTGCAGCAGCAGGAGATCGATATAGTCGATGCGCAGTTTGCGCAGGCTGTCATCGACCGACGCCGCGAACGCGCGCTTCGGATAGTTGGCGACCCAGACCTTTGTCGTCAGGAACACATCCTCCCGCCTCAGGCCTGAGGCCGCGACGCATTCCCCGACCTCCGCTTCGTTCCGGTAGATCTGCGCCGTGTCGATGTGCCGGAAGCCCGCGTCGAGGGCCGCCGGGATCATGCGCAGCATGTCGGGCCGCGACATGCCGTAGGTACCAAAGCCGAGCGCGGGGATGTTCGCGCCGTTGGCGGTGACGAATTGCATGGAAATATCTCCGGGCGGCAGGTTCAGAGACGCCCCTCAGCAACCAGGCGGCGGCGGATGTGCTGGATCTGGGCCTCGCCGATCTCGAGCGCCCGCGCCGAGGTGTGAACCGAGTAGTAGCCCAGCACCAGATCGTGGGGATGATGCACCGCCGATCCGAGCACGAACTCGGCGTCGTCCTCAGCGACGAAATCCACCGCGTGGGTTCCCGGCTCGAAGACGACGATCTCACCGTGCCCGAGAAGGGCCGGCGCCCTGACCCCGCCTTTGCCCATTGCCAGCCACAAGACGGCATGGCCCTCGGGCGGCTGGTAGCGCCAATATTCGCCGGCCTTGAGCGTGACGGCCAGGTAGTTGATCGGCGCTGGCGCCGCGATCGCGCTCTTTGCGCCGTCATGCTGCCCCAACAGTACGCGGGCTGGCCCTGCCTCAGGGATCTCCGCGGCACTCTGATAGATGCTCTCCGCGTCACCGAGCTCCAGGTGCGGCGGCAGGGCGATCCAGAGCTGGAAACCACGCGTCAGCCCGGGATCGCCGGCACCACCGGAGTGCCAGACCCCCTTGCCGGCCCGCATCCATTCGACGCCGTCGGCACGGAGGATGCCGGCGGCACCGTTGGTGTCCTCGTAGCTGACACTGCCTTCGGCCACATAGGTCAAGGTCGCGAGGCCGGAGTGCGGATGCATGCCGAAGGTGGGAAACCTGTCACCCTGATTATCGAACAAGTCGAGGAAAACGAACGGCTTGAGGATCTGCCCCAGATCGCCGGGGCTCATGAGCCGGGTGACATAGCCATGAGCAGTCCCCCGGGAGCGATAGACAATACGGCGGACGTGATCAAACGCCGGCGTTGCAGCGACGGACATGATGGATCTCGATCGTGATGGGAGGGAACGGGGGACTGCCGGATGTTCGGGAGAGCCGCCTTCGGCTCGCCCGGGGGGAACAGCTCAATTCGTAGCGGCGACCGGGCGGGTTGACACCGCGACCGAACGATTGAAGCGGCGATCGAGCGAGAAGCCGCCGGCACCGAACACCGCCACCTGAAGCAGCCCGCCCATGATGGCGACATTCTTCATGAAGTGGATCATCTGGTTCTGGTCGGCGAAGTTGTTGTGGAAGAAGACAGCCGTGAGCAGCGTGAAGACCGCCAGGCCGGCGGCGACCAGTCGGGTCTGCAGGCCGGCGATCAGCAGCAGGCCGCCGATGATCTCGACGCCCGTCGCGCCGACATAGGCCGCGACGGGCAGCGGCAAGCCCACCGCGGCGATGTAGCCCTGCGTCGCCGCCGGTGCCGCGAGCTTGCCGAGGCCGCTCATCAGGAAGAGCACGGCGAGGAGAATGCGCCCAACGAGGGCGATCGTGTCGTTTTGCTTCGTCATTTCATGTGATCCCAAAGCTGGGCCCCATGGCTCGATTGCTCCACGCGGCCGGGTTGTGTTCAGCGTCTGCGGCGGAACCGCTTGGCTTCGAGATCAAAGATAGACATTCCAAGTTGACAGAAAACTCGTAAAGTACCGGAGAATATTTTCAGGAAATTTGAAATGTCCGAACCTGGTTTCCCGAGCCTCGATCAGCTGAGAGTGTTCTTGACGGTCGTCGAAACCGGCAGCTTCACCGCAGCGGCAAAGAAGCTCGGCAGAGCGATTTCGGCCGTGAGCTACACCATCGCCAATCTCGAGCAGCAGCTCGGCATCGCCCTGTTCGACCGCGACCAGGCGCGCACGCCGAAGCTGACCGAGGCGGGATCGGCGATCGTATCGAAGGCGAGCGTCGTCGCCGTGGGGATCGATGACCTGCGCGCGAGCGTGCGCGCGCTGCTGAAAGGCCTCGAGGCGGAGGTGACGCTGGTCGTCGACGTGATGTTGCCGAGCGAGCGGCTCGTCGACGCCGTCCAGGCGTTCGAAGCGACCTTCCCGACCGTCAAGTTGCGCCTGCATGTCGAGGCCTTGAGCGCCGTCGCCCAATCGGTTCGCCGGGATGGCGCGATGATCGGCATCGGCGGCGGGTTGCTCGACATCGAGCCGGGCCTGGAGCTGATTCATGTCGGCGATGTGGAGATGATCCCGGTCGCGGCACCGAATCATCCGCTTGCCCAGAGCCGACCGGTGGCACCGGGTGCTGCACGCCGGCATCGGCAGTTGATTCTGACGGTGCGGATGCCGTTCGCCGAGGGACCCGACGTCGGCGTCTTCGCCGCCGAGACCTGGCGTGTCGCCGATCTCGGCGCCAAGCATGCGCTGCTGCTCGCCGGTATCGGCTGGGGCAACATGCCGGAACCGAACATCCGGGCCGACTTGGCGGCCGGCCGGCTCGTGCGCCTGGAGCTGCCCGAGGCGAAGAGCGGCCTCTATCCTTTCCAGGCAATGTACCGGACCGACCAGCCGCCAGGGCCGGCCGCGGCCTGGTTGATCCAACGCTTCGTTGATCAAGCCTGGTGAGCGAGTGACGATCGTCTCGCGCCGGCGTTTCGGGCTATATGGAGCTCGTCAAATTCTCTAGATCTTGAACGTCGCCAAGGTCGAGAGATGGAACAGCTCCTCGACCGTGAGGCGGCGGGGCGACAGGCCCTGGTCGTAGTGATATCCCAGGAACCGGTCGAGCACATGGCGGTTGGGCTCGACGCCGTAGGGCCAGAAATCCTCGCCCATCAGGCGCCGGACGAGCTCCGCGATCGAAGCCTGCGATCGCTGTAGCTCCGCTCGGAGGGCGTGCGTGGTCTTGGCGCTCCCGTGAAGTACCTGTGCCATAGCGTGACACAGGCGAGTTTGGTCACCCAAGCTACGGCAGTTTCACTGCGACCGAGATGCGAACCTCTGCCAGGCCGCTTCCCGATCCTCGAAGCGGCCGTTCCGCTTTCATCGGTCAAACTCGCCCTGATGCGTGGTGGCTGTCGAAGGCCCCGGCAGGCGCAGCCGTCGACCCTCAGTTCTCGCCCAGAAGCTTGATCGTCCGCGAAACGACGGCCTCCGGCGTGATCCCGAACCGGCGATAGAGCGCATCCGCGGGACCGGATGCGCCGAAACCCGACATGCCGACAAGATCGCCGTCCGGGCCGAGCCATTGATCCCAGCCGAACCGGACGGCGGCTTCGATGCCGATGCGGACGCCCGATGGACCCAGCACCATGCGCCGATAATGCTTGTCCTCGGCGCCGAACAGGTCCCAGCACGGCATGGAGACGACCGCCGTCGGGATACCTCGCTCCTGCAGCACGGTGCGCGCTTCGGTCGCGATCGCCACTTCGGAGCCCGTCGCGAGCAAGGTCGCCCGCCGTTCGCCGCCCGTCGCATCGGCCAGCACATAGGCGCCGCGCGCGCTCTTGTTTTCCGCCGTGGCGTCGCGTCGCAACAGCGGAAGCTGCTGCCGGGCAAAGATGAGCGATGTCGGGCCGTCTGTGCGCGACAGCGCGATTTCCCAGGCCTCCGCCGCCTCGATCGCATCGGCCGGGCGGATCACGCGCATATTGGGCATGGCGCGCAGCGCGGCGAGGATCTCGACCGGCTGGTGCGTCGGGCCGTTCTTGCCGATGCCGATCGAATCATGGCTGAACACGAAGACGACCGGCAGCCCCATGAGCGCCGCCATGCGCATCGCCGGCCGCTCGTAGTCGGAGAAGGCGAGATAGGTCACCGCCGCGGGCCTGATGCCGCCGTGGGCGGCCATGCCGTTGGCGAGCGATGCCATGACGTGCTCGCGCACGCCGCAATGGAGATAGCGGCCGGCGCGGTCCGCGCGGGCGAAGGCCGCGAGATGTCGCTTGTGGTTGGTCGGCGCCTCGAGATCGGCGCAGGCGACGAAAATCTCCGGCACTTCGTCGTAAAGCGCGCTTACGATGTCACCGGAGGCCTGGATCGAGAAGCGCGGGCTCGGATCGGCAAGCGCCGCCTGCTTGGCCGCGAGGATCGTCTGGCACCACCCCGCGGGCAGGTCGCCGGCCATCGTGCGCTCGAACACGGCGCGGTCCTCGCTCGAGAGCGCTTCGAGCCGTGCCTTCCATGCGGCATGGCATTGCGCATTGCGCCGGCCTGCAGCACGCCACGCCTCGGTGATCGTGTCCGGGATCTCGAACGGTGTCGCCGCCCAGTCGAACAGGGCGGCCATGTCGGCACGGTCAGTTTCGTAGAGCTTTGCGCTGTGGCCGCCCCGTTGTCCCTGCAGCCGCGGGATGCCGCGCGCGATCGTCGTACGGGCGGCGATGAGCGTTGGGCGAGGATCGGTGCGGGCGGCGGCGAATGCGCCAGCCGCAGCCCTCAGGTCATGGCCGTCGATCTCGACGACATGCCAGCCGGCGACGCGGAACCGGTCGGCGACATTCTCCGAGATCGAGAGCTCGGTCGAGCCGTCGTCGGTGATGCGGTTGTCGTCCCAAACGAAGGCGAGCTTGCCCAGGCCCAGGTGACCGGCGAGCGCGATCGCCTCCTGGCCGACACCTTCCTGCAGGCAGCCATCGCCGACGAAGGCCCAGGTCATGTGGTCGACGATGCCGTCGCCGAAGCGGGCGTTGAGATAGGCTTCGGCGATCGCCATGCCGAGCGCGTTGGCGATGCCCTGGCCAAGCGGGCCGGTCGTCGCCTCGATGCCGGCGGCCGGGTCATATTCCGGATGACCGGCGCAGTGCGAGTCGAGTTCACGGAAGGATTTCACCTGGTCGAGCCCGATCTTGGCATAGCCGCTCAGATGCAGCAGCGCGTAGAGCAGCATCGAGCCGTGGCCGTTCGACAGCACGAAACGGTCCCTGTCCGGCCAGGTCGGGTCGGCCGCGAGGAACTTGAGCTCCCCGGCAAAGAGGGCGGTTGCCAGCTCCGCCATGCCGAGCGGCACGCCCTGATGCCCTTCGCCGGCCTTCAAGATGGCGTCGACCGAGAGAAAGCGGATGGCGTGCGCCATCTGCTGAAGCATTTCCGCAGAGGGCGTGGCTGTGCTCGACGGCATGGCAATGGATCCGTTGTCGGGCGACCTTGGCGTCGCCGCGGATGAGGGAAAGGCGGGACGATTGCGGCGTCAGAGGAAGCCGATCGAGATCCAGGGGACGGCGGCGACGAGCACGAGGCCGATGAACAGGGCCACGAGATATCCCACGATCGGCTTCATGCCTTCGTCCGGATTGACGCCGCCGATTGCCGTCGCGCAGTAGTAGCCGACGCCGAACGGTGGCGCGAACAGGCCGAGGCCCATCGCCAGGATCACGACCATCGCATAGTGCACCTCGTGGATCCCGAGCGAGCGGGCGATCGGGAACAGGAGCGGCCCGAACAGCACGATCGAGGGTATGCCCTCGAGCACGGAGCCCAGGATGGCGAAGGCGACGATCGAGACGAACATGAAGGTGACGGCGCCGCCGGGCAGGCTGCCCATGACGCGGGCGAGATCCTGGCTGAAACCCGACTGGGTCAGCGACCAGGCCATGCCGGTGGCGGCCCCGATGATGAGCAGGATCGCGCCCGACAGGCAGGCGGTCGAAACCAGCATGGTCCCGAGCCGCCGCCACTCGAACTTGCGGTAGATCAGCAGGCCGACGATGGCGGCATAGACGATACCGATCGTCGAGACCTCCGTCGCCGTCGCGATACCCTCCATGACCGCGCCGCGGATGACGAAGGGCAGAAGGATGGCGGGCGAAGCGATGGCGGCCGACCGGCCGATCTCGGCCCAGCTCGCGCGCCGGACGCCTGAGAGATCGTCGCGCCGATAGCGCCAGCGCACGAGAACGCAAAGCGCGATGCCGAGCACGACGCCGGGCAGGAGGCCGCCGGAGAACAGTGCTGCGATCGAGACGCCGGTGACCGAACCGATGGTCAAGAGGACCAGGCTCGGCGGAATGGTCTCGGTCTGCGCGCCGGTTGCCGCCAGGAGGGCCACGAGATCGCCCGGCTTGGCGCCGCGCTTGATCATTTCCGGGAACAGCACGGGCGTCACCGCCGCCATGTCAGCCGCCTTCGAGCCGGAGATGCCCGAGACGAGATACATGGCGCCGATGAGTACGTAGGAGAGCCCGCCGCGGACATGGCCCAGGCAATTGGCGAGGAAGGCGACCATGGCGCGCGCCATGCCCGTCATCTCGATCAGCATGCCGAGGAAGACGAACAGCGGCACGGACAAGAGGATGATGTGGCTCATGCCCTCGTCCATGCGTCCGACGACGACGGCCAGCGGCACGGAGGTCGTGAACGACAGGTAGCCGGTGGTCGCGAGGCCGAAGGAAAACGCGATCGGCACGCCGGCGAACACGCTGAGCGAGACCAGGCCGACGAAGAAGATCAGCAGGTTGGCATTGCCGAGCGGCCGCAGCAGCGGCGCCAGCTCGTGCCCGAGCAGGCCCAAGCAAACGACGCCGAACAGGACAAGGCCGGCGCGGACCGGGGATGCGGTGCGGAGCAGCCGCAGCACCGCGGAGAGCGCCATGAGCCCGGTGCCGACCGGCAGGGCGAGCGCCCGCCAGCTGCTCGGGATATCGAGTGCCGGCAGCGTCACGAAGCCCTCGTCCTCGACGAAATCCAGGCCGGGGCGGACGATCGCCAGCAGGAAGACCAGGGGGGCGGCGACGGCCAGCAGCTCCAGCGTCGCGCGCAGGTCGGGCGACGCCTTGGCGACCAGCGCCGTCATGCGCATGTGCTCGCCGCGCTGAAAGGCGATGACCGCGCCCAGCATGGCGAGCCAGATGAACAGAAGCGAGGCGAGCTCGTCCGACCAGACGATCGGTGCGCGGAAGACGTAGCGCATCGTCACGCCGACGAAGAGCACGATGATTTCGGCGACGACGAGGGCCGCGGCCGGGATTTCGACCATCCGGGCAAGCAGGGTCTCGACCTGCCGCACGGCGCGCCGCCAACCGGACACCTCGGCGGCCTTCATTGCGAGATCCGCCCCCATGGCCGCATCCATCATGACGCTCACCCCAGCTTGCCGACGGCGCCTTCGAGCAGGTCCCAGGCCTCGTCGCCGTATTTCGACTTCCAGTCGGCATAGAAGCTCGTCCTGCCGAGCGCCGCCCGGAAGGCGTCACGGTCGACGTCGAGGAAGCCGATGCCCTTGGCCGTCAGATCGGTGCGCAGCGATTGGCTGAGCGCCGCGATGTCGGCGCGCTGCTTGGCGCCGGCGGCATCGAGCTCGCGCGTGACGATCGCCTGGACGTCGGCCGGCATCGCGGCCCAGGCGCGGCGATTGGCGAGGGTGATGTAGCCGTCCCAGACATGGCCCGTCATGGAGATGTATTTCTGCACCTCGTAGAGCCGGGCCGAATAGATGATCGCGAGCGGGTTTTCCTGGCCCTCGACCACCTTGGTCTGCAGGGCGGAATAGAGCTCGTTGAAATTGATCGGCGTGGGCCCGGCCTCGAGCGTCTTGAACACCGAGGTCAGCATCGGCGCCGGCGGAACGCGGATCTTGAAGCCCTTCAGGTCCTCCGGCGTCTTGATCTCGCGCGTGGACGAGCTGATCTGGCGGAAGCCGTTGTCCCAGAACTTCGCCGGGGCGATGAGCCCGGCCTTGGCGATCTGATCGCGGATATGGTTGCCGAGCGCGCCATCCATCGTCTTCCAGACGACGTCGTAGCTCGGGAAGGCAAAGCCGGTGTTGACGATGCCCGCCACGGGCACGAGCGTCGCCAGGATCGACGTGGCCAGGTTGAAGAATTCGACGCCGCCGTTGCGCACCTGGCCGAGGAGGTCGGTGTCGGATCCCAGTTGGTTGGCCGGGAACAGGTGGAACTCGACCCGGCCCGAGGTCGCCTCGCGGATACGGTCGATCGCCTCTTGGGCGCGGGTATTGACCGGGTGCGTCGGGTCCTGGCCGGTCGCATATTTGTAGGTGAATTCAGCGGCATCGCCGCGACGGGTGATGAGGGTGACGAGCGGCAAGGCCGCAGCGCCGGCAAGGAAGCGGCGGCGCGTCGTCCGGGACTGGACGATGGTCTTCAAGGTCATGACGTTTCTCCCCTCCATGAGCGCCGGTTTTCCGGCTTGTCTCGTTGATGTGCTCAGGTTCACGTACTTAGGTTTCGGGTCGCCCTCCCAAGGCGCGATAGGCGCGAATGACCTGGCTGTCGTCGAGCGCGCCGAAGCCGCGACCGGAGACCGACAGGAAGAGCTGGTGGGCGAGCGCCGCCATCGGCAGCGCCGCCTTCGCGTCGCGCCCGGTCTCGAGCACGATGCCCAGGTCCTTGACGAAGATGTCGACGGCGCTCGTCACCCGCGGTTCAGTCTCGAGCATGCGCGGCCCGCGATCCTTGAGCATCCAGCTCGAGGCGGCCGACCCCGACACGATGTCGAGCATCTGGTCCATGTCGAGACCGAGCCTTTCAGCCAGCGACAGGGCTTCGGCCGCGACGGCCAGATGCACGCCGCACAGCAGCTGATTGACTGCCTTGGCCGTCGCCCCTTGGCCGGGGGTGCGGCCGACGGTGACGGCCTTGGTGCCGAGTGTATCGAGCACAGCGCGCACGCGGGCGATCGGACCGGCCTCGCCCGCCGCCATGATGGTGAGCGTGCCGGCTGCAGCCCCCACGACGCCACCCGAGACGGGCGCATCCACGAAGCCATAGCCGGCGGCTGCGACACGCTCGGCGATGCGGGCGACGCGCTCTGGCGGGGCGGTTGCCATCAGGACCACGACGGCGCCCGGTGCCAGCGCCGACAGCGCGCCAGTCTCGAACAGCACGCTTTCAGCCTGCGCGGCATCGACGACCATGAGCACGGCGGCATCGGCGCCGTCGAACGCGCTGCTTGGGCTTCCGGCCGCAATCCCGCCGGCGGCCGCCAATGCCCCGCGCGCCTCAGGCCGGATATCGTAGCCTCGGACGGCGAAGCCGCGGGCGACCAGATTCTTCGCCATCGGCAGACCCATGGCGCCGAGCCCGACGAAACCGATCGTGCGCTGTGCCTGCGCGGTCTCGGCCGTCATGGCGCCGATCTCCCGAGCCAGTCCCTGGTCCGGGCGACGACGGCCCCGCTCGAGATGCCGTAGCGATCGTGCAGCGTCGGCAGCGCGCCGGCGTCGAGAAATTGATCGGGCAGCGCGATCTGCCGGAACGATGGAAACACGCCCGAGCGCATCAGCAGCCCCGCGATCGCCTCGCCCAGGCCGCCGACGATCGAGTGGTTCTCGGCGACGATCACCAGCCGGCCGGGCTTGCCGGCGGCAGCGAGGATGGCCGCCTCGTCGAGCGGCTTGATCGTCGGCACATGGAGCACCGCCGCATCGATCCTGTCTCCCGCGAGCGCCTTCGCCGCCTCGAGCGTGCGCATCGTCATGAGGCCGGAGGAGATGAACAGCACGTCCGCCCCGTCGCGCAGCAGCGCCGCCTTGCCGAATTGGAAACGGTAGTCGTACTCGTCGAGCACGAGCGGGACCTGCCCGCGCAGCAACCGCATGTAGACCGGGCCGGGATGCGCCGCGATCTGCGGCACGGCCTCGCGGATGTCGAGCGCGTCGCACGGGTCGACGATCGCGAGATTGGGCATGCCGCGGAAGATCGCCAGGTCTTCGGTCGCCTGATGGCTCGGGCCATAGCCCGTCGTGAGGCCAGGCAGCGCGCATATGATCTTCGCCGGCAGGTTCTCTTCGGCGATCGCCATGCAGATGAAATCATAGGCCCGGCGCGACGCGAACACGGCATAGGTCGTTGCGAACGGCACGAAGCCTTCGCGCGCGAACCCGGCGGCCGCCCCCATCAGCAGCTGCTCGGCCATGCCCATCTGATAGAACCGGTCGGGATGGGCGGCGGCGAAGACATGCAGGTCGGTGTATTTGCTCAAGTCGGCCGAGAGCCCGACGATATCGGCGCGCTCCGCGGCGAGCCGGGCCAGCGCATGGCCGAAGGGAGCTGCCTCGGTCTTCTGATCGGGCCCCGCGATCGAGGCGATCATGGCCGAGGTCGTGAGGCGCGGCTTCGACGGGTCCGCCTTGGCGAAGGTCTTCTTCATGAGGCTCATCGGCCCGCTCCCTCGTCGAGCATGGCGAGCGCCTTGTCCCACTCGTCGGCATCGACACGGATGAAGTGGTTCTTGTCGCGGGCCTCGAGGAACGGCACGCCCTTGCCCATGAGCGTGTCGCAGACGATGACGCGCGGCACCGGCTCGCCATGGTTGCGCGCCGCGTCGAAGGCGGCGACGAGTGCCTCGATGTCGTTGCCGTCGATACGCTGGGTGAACCAGCCGAAGGCGCGCCATTTGTCGTCGAGCGGCTCCGAGGACAACACCTTGGAGGACGGCCCGTCGGCCTGCTGGTCGTTGACGTCGACGATGGCGATGAGATTGTCGAGCCGCCAGTGCGCGGCGCCCATCGCCGCTTCCCAGGTGGCGCCCTCGCCGAGCTCGCCGTCGGAAAGCAGGTTGTAGACGAAGGACTTCGAGCCCTTGCGCTTGAGTGCCAAGCCCGTCCCGACCGCGATCGTCAGTCCTTGGCCAAGCGAGCCGCCCGTGATCTCCATGCCCGGCGTATAGGACGCCATGCCGGACATCGGCAGGCGGCTGTCGTCGCCGCCATAGGTTTCGAGCTCGTCCGCCGGCACGATGCCGGCCTCGATGAGGGCCGCATAGAGTGCGATCGCGTAATGGCCGATCGAGAGGTAGAAGCGGTCGCGGCCCTCCCACTCCGGTTCATCGGCGCGGTAGGTCATGGCGTGGAAATAGGCGACCGCCAGGATATCGGCACAGTCGAGCGCCTGGGCGATGTAGCCCTGGCCCTGCACCTTGCCCATCTTGAGCGCGTGACGGCGGATGGCATGGGCCCGCCCGGCGAGCCGGCTGTTGTGCCCGAGGATCGGCGTGGAGGCGTTCATGGGCGGCCCTCAGTGGATCAACATGCCGCCGTTGACGTCGATCGTGTTGCCGGTCAGGTAGGCCGACAGATCGGACGCCAGGAACAGGAAGACGTTGGCCACGTCCTGGGGCACGCCCAGCCGGTTGAGCGGGATGCCGGCGAGGATTTCCGTGCGTTTCTCGTCCGAAATCTTGCCGGCGTTGATGTCGGTCTGGATCAGGCCGGGCGTCACGCAGTTGACCCGGACCCCGTCGCCGCCCAACTCGCGCGCCATCGCCTTGGCGAGGCCGAGGACGCCGGCCTTGGCCGCGGAATAATGCGCGCCGCCGAGGATGCCGCCGCCGCGCTGGGCCGAGACCGAGGACATGCAGGCGATCGAGCCCGACTTCGCTGCGCGCATGTGCGGCATCACCGCCTGGCTCAGGAACAGCACGCCCTTGAGGTTGACGTCCTGGATGCGGTCCCAGTTCGCCTCGTCGATATCCCAGACCTTGATGGCCTGAGTGATGCCGGCGTTGTTGATCAGGATGTCGATGCGGCCGAAGGCGCTGATGACCTGGGCGACGGCGCGCTCGCAATCCGCCTTGTTGGTCACGTTGCAGCCGATGCCGAGATGGTCGGGGCCAAGTTCGGCCGCCGCGCGCCGGGCGCCGTCGGCATCGAGATCGAGGATGGCGACGCGGGCGCCTTGCTCGACGAACGTGCGGGCTGTGGCGAAGCCGATCCCGCGCACGCCGGCGGCACCCGAAATGACGGCGAATTTGCCCTTCAGCAGCACGTCTTCCTCCCAAGGCGGTGTTTATTGGGGCGGGATCTTGCCGAGCGGCAGGACAAACGAAAAACACAAAAATTGCTTCAATCGATGAATTATGTTCATCTGTTGCTCCATGCGAACCCTGCCACTCGGCCCTCTGCAAGCCTTCGAAGCCGCCGCCAGAAACGGCTCTTTCCGTGCCGCGGGCGAAGAACTCGGCGTCTCCCCGAGTGCGGTCAGCCACGCGATTCACAAGCTGGAAGATTGGGTCGGAGGTGAATTATTTGAGCGTGAGGGGCGAGCCGTGCGACTCAATCCCGGCGGCGAGGCGCTGTTCCGGCAGGTGTCGGCCGGCTTCGACGAAATCCGGCACGGGCTCGAGATCGTCGGCTCCCGCTCGGGCAATGTGCTGCGGCTTCACTGTGCCCCGAGCATGGCCGCACAATGGCTCATGCCGCGGCTCAAGCGCCTGATCGCGGAGCAGCCGGGCCTCGAAGTGCGGTTGTCGGCAAGCACCGATTACCCGCGCTTCCTCAATGACGAGTTCGATGCGGACATCTGCTATGGCCCGCCGCGCCAGGAAGGCCTCATCACCCTGCCGCTCGGCGAGGAGACGGTGACGCCGATGTGCGCGCCTGATCTCGCCCGGCGGATTGCCTCGGTCGAGGATCTCCGGGCGCTCGACCTGATCGAGAGCGAGCATAAACGGGTCCGTTGGTCGGCGTGGTTCGCCGCCAACGGGTTGACGCCGCCACCGCCGCGCGGCAGCCGATTCGACCGCAGCTTCATGGCCATTGCCGCTGCCGTTGACGGCATGGGGGTGACGCTGGAATCAACGCGGCTTGCCGAAAGCGAGCTGGCGAGCGGCCGGCTGGTCGCTCCCCTCGCCGGCAAGGCCAATGACGTGAGCTATGTCGGGCACTACCTCGTCTTTCCGCACCTGACAAAGCCCCGCCGCGCCGTCCGTTCGTTCACGGGCTGGATCTCGCGTGAGCTGAACCTGGATTTGCCGGCGGTTTGATTGTCCGGCAGTCCCCGCCTCTTTCGTCAGGATGGATGATTCATCCCGGGTGGCCCGGCATATTCCTTTGGTTCGCCGGGCCTTTGGTTGGCCGGGCCTTTGGTTGAGCGGGCCTTTGGTTGGCCGGGCGATTCGGACACCGTTGGATGGCTGGACTCAACGCCGACGTGGCTACTTGATGAGCGCGATCGCCTCGCGGAACCGCGGATGCTCGGCGCTTTCGAGCCATTCGAAGATAACCATCTCCGTCGTCACGAGCTCGACGCCATGGTGCGCCAGGCGCTGAAGGGCGGCGGCTTTGCTCTCCGCGCGGCGCGAGCCCACGGCATCCTGCACGACGAACACCTGACGGCCGCGATCGACCAGGCCGAGTGCGGTCTGCAACACGCAGACATGGGCCTCGCAGCCGACGACGACCGCAGCGTGGGTCGGGGCGAGGCGCTCGAGCAGACCAGGCGCGCGCACGGCGTCGAACGTCATCTTGGGCACGATCTCGGCATCGGGCGTCGCCAGCGCCGGCACCGTCGGGCCGAGGCCGCGGGGGTTCTGCTCGGTCAGCAGCGCCGGTACGCCGAGAAGCGACGCGGCATCGCGCAGCCGGCGGGCGTTTTCGACGATGGCGTCGGCCTGATCGATCGCAGGCATGAGTCTCGCCTGGATATCGACCAGCAGCAGCGTCGACGATCGGGCGCTCATCGTGCGCATGCCAATCTCCCTATCTTGCCTCTATCGCCGCCGAGGGCACGACCTTGACCCTGCCGCAGCGGCAGAAGCGGACTGCCCGCAGGTGATCGCGAACGGTGAGCAGTGCCGCGCAATCTTGGTGCGGTCAAATCCGTCGCGCGACGTTCCTACGCCAGAACACACGAGACGATTTCTCTCAGCAGCCTGGGAAGCTCATCGAAGGCATAGGGCACGTGCACGCGCTCGAGCCGCTGATGATATTCGCGGCCCCAGGGTCCGATGTTCACGACAGGAAACGATAGGACGTCCTGTCGGACCGTGTCGACGAGCGCGCTCGCCGGTGTGTTGTCGGCAACGAACGAGCTGTCGTCCACGGCGGGGCGATGCCCGAAGAAGCTCATGTCGGAGATGCCGGTGAAATACTCGCGATACTTGACCGGCGAGCCGCCGGCGGCCTCAAAGGCCAGCCGCGCGCTTTCGACAGCTTCCGCAAAGGCCCGGTGTTCGTCGCCCAAGCCGAGACGGACGGAGGGATAGAGCAGGCTGCTGAGCCCCACGATCACCGCGGGCCCGATGACACCGGCTTCCGTGACCATGGCGTTGACGATCGTCCGGGTCAGCATGAGCGGGTCGTCGCAATCCCGCAGCCGGGATTCGAGCGCGCCGATGCGCGCGAGTGCTACGTCTCCGCCGATGAGCCGCAGTCTCGTCCGCAATTCTTCGATCGTGATGACCTCCCCGCTGGCGGCGGGAGCGGACTGCGGCATGCCGAGCAGCGCTGCGTAGGCTCGCGCGTGCTCGTTGAACCGGCCGATGGCGTCTTCCATGGCCTGCCCGACGGCCCGAGCGAACCGGTCGAGCAGATCGCGCGGACCCCATCGGTGCGACAGCCAGTTGAATGCGATCCAGACCCGCTCGGGCGTCGTCACCTCGTAACCACCACGCAGATCCTTGCATTCCAGGCAAATCGGGGGTGGCGATATCTCGCCGTCGGACGTATCGCACAGCGCCGGGTTGCCCTCGATCGCCTTCGTCACTTCCGAGGCGATCAATTGGGCGCTGATGCCTTCGAAAGGATAGCCCGCGTGCGACGAGTGGCCGATCACGAGGCCGAACGGCAGCGCCTTGCCAATGGTGCCGCGATAGATGGCGCGGCCCTCTGTGCCGTCGCCCTGGTCGCTTGTCGCGTCGAGGTTGATGCCGGCCGCGATGTCGAGCCCGAAATCGGTGGCGATCACGGGCAGCGCATCGCGCAGGCTCCGCATGCCGCGCGAGTTGCGCTCCTCATCGGGGGTCGCGACCAGCACAAGATTGCCTTGCCTGTCGGGATCCTCGGCAAAGGCCGCAAGCACGGCGATTGCGGCGGCGATGCCGCTCTTCATGTCGAGCAGGCCCCGTCCGGGCAGAAAGTCGCCCGTGCGGAAATCGTCGAGCGCGCGCTGCTCCGCGGCGTTGAGCCGCCGGCTCTCGAGGTCCGCCATCAGGGCGGCAAGCAGTTCGTCCGGCTTGAAAGCCAAGGACGCGAGCTCGCGATAATTGGCGACGGAAACGACGTCGTAGTGCCCAGCCAAGGCGAGGGTCCGGGAACCCCGACCGCGAACCACCGCGACCACGCTCTTCGTCATCGGGTCGCCATGGCTGTCCACGAGGCGAATCTGGTCCGGATGGTCGCGGAAGTAGGGGATCTCGCGCAACAGACCGGCCAGCTTGGGGGCGAAGGCAGCCTCGCCCGGCGTTCCGGTCTCACTGGCCCACTCGACGAGCCTGAGCGAGAATTCTCGAACCCGTTCCTTCGGATTCCACTGCTTGATCGCGCCCATGCCTCGTTCCTCGTTCCGGCTATCTGGCGAGCAAGCTACGGAAGGTCAGGGCGCAACGAAACCGACAGAACATTACATTTTTCTACATTCTGCTGCTATTTTGGCAGTCGAATTGACGAAATAGGCAACCCTGCATGGACGATCTCGATCACCGTTTGATCGCGGAACTTCGCGTGAACGCGCGCTCGACGATCCCGACACTCGCGAAGCTCCTGGGCGTCGCGCGCGGCACCGTGCAGACGCGGATGGACCGCCTCATTGCCAATGGCACGATCGCCGGCTTCACCGTCAGGCTGAAGGAACATGCCAGTGCCGACCAGATTCGCGGCGTCATGATGATCGAACTTGAGGGGAGAAACCTCAAAGGTGCCGTAGCCGCTTTGCGAAAAAACCCGGGGTTCGCGGCCGTTCACACCACAAATGGCCTTTGGGATCTGATCGCGGAAATCGAGGTCCCCAACATGAGCGAGTTCAACCGGCTCGTAACGGGCATCCGCGTGATGGAAGGGATCGCGAAATCGGAAACGCACCTGTTCCTCGGGCCTGCCTAGCGAGTGCCGAAGCATAGGCATAATCGCCATTGTCTGGCGAAATGGACAAAAATTCTGACTATTCCGTCAGAAAGACGCATGTTTCCGCAAGACTATGCGGTTTCAGGCCACACATGCTGAGCGGTAATCTTGGGCTCTAAGCCAGGAGTTTCTCATGTCGCAAGCCCCGTCCGAAAAGGCGCTCGTTCCGTTCGTCAGCGTCGAGAACATGATGCGCCTCGTGCATCACGTCGGCATCGAACGGATGCTGCTCGAATTGACCGACGCGGTCGAGGCCGACTTCCGGCGCTGGGAGATCTTCGACAAGACGCCGCGCATCGCCTCGCACTCGCGCGACGGCGTGATCGAGCTCATGCCGACCTCGGACGGCGTCACCTATGGCTTCAAGTATGTGAACGGCCACCCGAAGAACCTGGCGGAAGGGTTGCAGACCGTGACGGCGCTCGGCCTCCTGGCCGAGGTCTCGAGCGGCTATCCGGTGTTGCTGACCGAGATGACGCTGCTGACGGCGCTCCGCACGGCCGCGACCTCGGCCATGGCCGCGCGGCATCTGGCACCAAGCAACGCCAAGACGATGGCGATGATCGGCAATGGGGCGCAAGCCGAGTTCCAGGCGCTCGCCATGAAGGCCGTCGTCGGTATCGAGGCCGTGCGGCTCTATGACATCGACCCGCGCGCGACGGCGAAGACGGCCCGCAACCTCGCCGGCTCCGGCCTGGCGGTGACCTCATGCCGGTCCGCGCAAAACGCCATCGAGGGGGCTGAGATCGTGACCACGTGCACGGCCGACAAGCAGTTCGCCACGATCCTGACCGACAACATGATCGGGGCGGGAATCCACATCAATGCGATCGGCGGCGATTGCCCGGGCAAGACGGAGTTGCATCGCGACATCCTGTTCCGCGCGGACACCTTCGTCGAATACCCGCCGCAGACCCGTGTCGAAGGCGAGATCCAGCAGATGGCGCCCGACTATCCGGTGACCGAGCTCTGGCGGGTCGTGCGCGGCGAGGCCGCCGGCCGGCGCGACGCGCGTGCGCTTGAAGGGCACGGATTTCTACCAGGATATCGACATCATCGCCGATCCGGACGATCCGCGCGATCTGTTCGGCATGCTGCAGCGCGCGAAGGCATAAGCCGCGGGCCGGCGCCACCTCGACGAGCCGCCTCATCCGCGGCAGCGTCGCTGGGGATCGATCGCTCACTGGGCTTCAGGGATCGCAGCAGTCGGCAGCCTAAGGCCGTTCCGAGAATGCCAGGAAGACGTTTCCGTACGCCTCAGCGTCTACCAGGCTGATCTCATTGCCGTCACGGCGGTATTCCGCTTCCGCTGCGTCCAGGAACGGAATGACCCGGGCGACCGACGAAACCGTCACGTGAATGGCGATGCAGCACGGTTCGGCGGCATCTCGCAGACTCACCGGCAGGGCGCCGTAGATCTTCTCGACGGCTGCCCGGTCGGCGACCACGAACACGCCGTTGCCTGTCCGGGCGCCGAAGCCGCCAGGATGGTCGAAGATTGCCTCCGCACCGTAGAGACCGCTCAGCCGCGTGCGGACCTTCTCCTGGTGTTCTGGCCGCGCCAGGATGGTCACCCGCGAGATGCCGTTGGCGCCGTTCGGGTGCGACAGCCACTGCGGCACGTAGATGAGCTCCGGCCGATGCTGCTGGCAGATGAAGTTCGACAGGCGGGGCAGCGCCGGGTCATAGAGGATCTTCAGCGTCGTGGCGGTCCGGTCCGGCCGGCCGTCGGGCAGCACGACGTCGCGGCCGAACGCGATGGTCCCCTGGCTGACAATGCCGCGCCGCTGCACGATCTCGACGTCGCCCGCTGCGTCTTCGCTATGCAGCGCCAGGAGCGAGATGCCCTCCCGTTCGCGCAAGTGTTTGTAAATCGTTCGGCCGAAACGGAAGTCCCCCACCGGCTTCTCGTCGAGCAGGCTCTCGTCGTAGATGCTCATGATCTCCAGCAAGCACTGGTCGAACATGGCGAGCGACGTGCTCGTCCCCCAGGGATGCCTGCCGACGGGCGTCATCGTGAAACCGAGCGTCGCGTATCGGTCTCTCACCAAGTCGATATCGCGAACGACGATGAGCGCGTGATCGATACCGAGAAAGCCCGCCATTCTTGCCGCCTCCATCCGTGGTGCTGTCAAAATCCCGCGAAGGAGCCTGAAGACCGGACCTTCCGCTTCGCTGGCACGCCGGCGACTGTCGTCCCCGGCTCGACACTCGAGAGCACGACGGAGCCAGCGGCGATGACGCTCCCCGCGCCGATCTCGATGCCGCCGAGGATGATGGCACCGGCGCCGATCGTAGCACCCCGCCGAATCCGGGGATGCCGCTCGGGACCGTCATCCTTGAGCGTGCTGCCGAGCGTCACGCCGTGCCAGATCGCCACGTCATCCTCGATGATCGTCGTTTCGCCGACGACGAATCCCAGCCCATGGTCGAGCCAGATGCCGCGACCGAAGCGCGCCGCCGGATGAATGTCCGTCGTGAAGGCCCGCCCGAACACCGTCTTGAGGGCGAGGGCAAGGTCGGTCCGGCCGGCAGACCACAGGCTGTGGGCCACACGATGCGCCAGCAGCGCGTGGATCCCGCGCGAGAACAGCAGTGTGGCGATCGGCCCACCGGGTTCGAAATTCTTTCGCGCCGTCGCTTCGACATCCGCGCGAGCGGCTTCGAACGCATCGCCGTCGCTGCGAAAGACCGCGAGAGCCGTCGTGCCTGCCGCTTGGCGCGCCGCTGAGTCGGCGAGGCTGCTCGACAGGACGGTCGCGAACAGCTCGGCATCGGACGACAATTCTTCCGGCGCGATTGCAAGGATCGGCCGCAATGCGGGCTCCCGCGCGAACAGGGCCCTCGCTTCCATGATGAGCGGATCGGCATGCCGGCGGTCTGCCGCGGGCGGGGTTGCGCCTGCTGTCCTTTCGGCGCCATGGTTCACGACTGCGTCTCCCCCTGGTTCGCTCCGCGATGCTTCCGGCTGCCGCGTTCAGCCCGGGGAATAGCCGAAACTGATCGGCGGCTCGGCCGCGGTCTCGACCCAAATGCTCTTCGTCTGGGTATAGGCCATCAGCGCTTCCTTGCCGCTCGACCGGCCATAGCCGCTCCGGCCGAACCCGCCGAACGGCGACATGACGTTGATGGTCTTGTAGCCGTTGATCCAGAACGTTCCCGCGCGCACGGCGGCGGCGACGCGATGCGCTCGCCCGACGTCACGCGTCCAGACGGCGCCCGCCAGGCCATAGGGTGTACCGTTGGCGAGTTGGATCGCTTCCTCCTCGTCGTCGAACGGGGTCACGCCGACGACGGGGCCGAACACCTCCTCGCGCGAGATCTCCATGGCCGGCGAGACCCGATCGAGGATCGTCGGCGCATAGTAGAACCCGCCGGTGTCGGCGAGCGCTGCCGGCTTCTGGCCGCCGGTCGCGAGCGACGCGCCGTCGGCCAGGCCCCGGCGGACCATCTCGTCGATCTTATGCCACTGACGCGCGTTGTTGATCGGCCCGATCTGGGTCGTCTCGAGCAGCGGCGAACCCACGGGGATGCGTTCGGCCGCCCGCGCGTATTTCGTGACGAACGCTTCATGGACCGACCGATGGACCAGCAAGCGGGACCCGGCGACACAGCTCTGTCCCGCCGCCCCGAAAATCGCGGCCTGGGCGCCGACGATCGCGCGATCGAGATCGGCATCGGCGAACACGATGTTGCCGGACTTGCCGCCGAGCTCGAGGATGCAGGGCACGAGGTTGCGCGCCGCCGTGGCGGCGATCGCCGAGCCGGCAAGGGCAGAACCGACGAAGACCACGAGTCCTGCCCTGGCATGGCCGACGGCCGCCTGTCCCGCCGTACGTCCCTGGCCGGCAATCACATTGACCAGGCCGCGCGGTGCGCCGGCCCGCTCGCAGAGAATGCCGACCACGAGCGAGCTCAGCGGCGTCAGTTCCGACGGCTTCAGCACGACCGCATTGCCGGTGCAGATCGCCGGCGCGATCTGCCATCCTGCTGTGAACAAGGGTGCGTTCCATGGCGTGATCTGAACGACCACGCCATAGGGCTCATGACGCGTGTAGTTCAGATGGGAGGTCGGAACCGGGATGACCTCGCCATGAAGCTTGTCGCACCAGCCGGCGTAATATTCGAACATCTCGGCGACGCGTAGCGCCTCGCCGCGCATATCGCGGATCGGCCGGCCGGCCGAACGGCATTCGAGCTCCGCGATCTCCTTGGCATGCTGACGGATCAGCCGGCCGATCTCGACCATGACCCGGCCGCGCGCCGAGGCGGTGAGAGCGAACCATTGACGCTGCGCCTTCTGTGCCGCCTCCATGGCGCTGTCGATGACGGCCTCGTCGGCGTCCTTGTAGGCGGCAAAGGGCTGGCCGGACGCGGGATCGATCAGATCGACCGTTTCGCCGGTACCGGGCAGAACCTCGCCGCCGACCCAGCTGCCGATCGCCTTGCCGGGCAGAAAGCCCGAAAGAAGCTCGGCGATGCGAGCATCCTGGGCGATGTCGAGCGCGATATTACCCATTGGTGGCCACCTTCTTCTCCGAAGCGGCGGGCGTCCTGAAGTCGCCCATGCGCGTGAAATCATCCGAATCCGCCAGGCGCCCGGCGCTCTCAGCCCAAATCTGGCCGATCAGCCCGGTCAGCGGCAGATCGGCCCCGGCCCGCTCGGTGAGCTCGCGGGCCAGGCGTACGTCCTTGCGCATCAGCCCCATGGAAAACCCGCTGTCGAACCGTTCCGACATGATCCAGGTCGGGAAGTGGATCTCGCTGATCGCGGAGCGGCCGGTCGCGGCGTTGATCACGCGCAAGGCGGCTTCCGGGCTGACGCCGGCGGCGGCGGCCAGCTTCAGCCCCTCGCTCGTCGTGATCATATGCGCAGCGACGAGCAGGTTGTTCACCAGCTTCGCGACGTTCCCGGCGCCGCTCGGCCCGACGTGCAGGATCTTGGCCGCCATCGCCTCAATGACGGGGCGGGCGAGGGCCACGTCCTCCTCCGTTCCGCCGATCATCATCGCGAGCTTGCCGGTTGCAGCGCCGCCAGGCCCGCCGCTGACCGGCGCATCGAGGAAACCGTGGCCGGCCGCGGCCAGGCGCTGCGCCAGTTCTCGGCTCACATCCGGCTCGGACGTCGACGTATCGATGATGATGACACGCCGGTCCGACCGACGGCCCAGCTGCTCGATATGATCATTCACGACGCCGGCGACGTCACGCGCCGTCGGCAGCGAGAAGACGATGAAATCTGCGGCCGAGAAGATCTCCGGAAGCTCGCGCGGCGCACCGACATTCGAGGCCGCGGCGGCGGTGCAGCGTTCGGCCGACAGATCGAAGCCGAGCACGTCGAAGTCTTTGCCGGCGAGCGTCTGGGCCATGCCCAGGCCCATGCTGCCAAGCCCGACAACGCCGATCGTTGGTCGCTGGTTCGCCATGCTGAGTTGACCCTCTGCCAAGACTGTCGTACGAGCGGCAAGCGCCCCTCGTCGCGGGAGCAAGAGTTCCAGGAACCGGCCGTTACGGGCTAGACGGCTATACCGGAACGATGTGTTGCCTTCAGCGCAACAGGGCAGGCCGCTCCTGCGGCGCTTCCTGGAACGCTACCATTTCCTTGGCGAGATAGCCGGCAAGCCGCTCGACCGATGTGGGCAACCGGCGGCGTGCCCGCACGATCAGATGGGCGCTCGCTTCGGTCAGCAGCGAGTCGGTCAGATCGACGATCCCGACGACGCCCCGCGCGAGCTCCGTCGCGACGGCGAACCGGGGCAGGAAGGTGATGCCCTGCCCGACGCTGACGTAGCGGCGAAGCACGTCGATCGACGTCGTCTCCAGGATCGGCACCAGGGCTCTGCCATTGTCGGCCGCGACCCGCCCGACGAGTTGCCTGACGCCGTGTCCTTGGGTGAGCAAGGCGCAGGAATTGTCGAGGGTGTCGCACAGGCTCACCCGTTCTCTGTCGTGCAGCGGATGCCCCGGCGGCGTGATGACACAGAGCGGCTGCCGGGAAATGGCCAGCGACCGAACGCTCGTGTCGATGATCGGGTTGTAGACCACGCCGATATCGGCATCGCCGCTCCGGATCGCCTCGAGCACGGCATCGGTCCCGCCGAGCGTGATGGCGAAGCGGATCGTCGGGTAGACGGGTGAAAACCTGGTCAGGCCATGTTCAATCAAGTCGGCCAGGAAGCCTTCGCCACAGCAGATCCGCACGAGGCCTTGCTTGACGTGCTTCAGCTGGCCCAACTGCTCGGTCAGCAGGTCCTGATCCTCGATCACGCGCATCGCATGTTCGACCATGAGCTGGCCGGCCTCGGTCAGGATCATGCCGCGGGCGGTCCGCTCGAACAACGGAAGCTCCAGCCGACGCTCGACATCCGCGATCTGACGGCTGACCGCCGAGGGCGCCACATGCAGATGGTCGGCCGCCTTGCGGATCGAGCCCGTTCGCACGACCGCGAGGAAATGGCGTAGCGCCCTGGCGTCAAAGGCTTCCATCGGCTTCGGCCTCGCTCAGCATTCCGGGACGTTGACGGCGAGGCCGCCGGATCACGATGCCCCGCCGCAGCATTGCGCGAATAGTGCCGATTCATCAACCAGTGTTGCCGAATTTGGAACATATCGCAGCGATCGGTTTGCGGCTCGGCAGGCCCAGAGCGATGCCGGCCTCAGCGTTGCAAATTCGGCAACGCGAACTTCTCCTTTATTGGTCTCCCCGGTTTAGTTGGTCGTTACTACGCTCCAATGGAGACGTTTTGGACGCTTCCGACGATCTCGCCCAATCAACGAAAGAACCGCTCGCAATTGTTGTCGAGCAGGCGCGCGCCAACAGGGAGTAGATCGATGCAGAAACTATCGCTCGCCGTCGCCTCGGCGATCGCGCTGACCGCGGCGGCCGCGCATGCCCCCGCGCATGCCGAGGACATCCAGATCGCGGTCGCCGGCCCGATCACCGGCTCGAACGCGGCATCGGGCGAGCAGTTCAAGCACGGTGCCGAACAGGCCGTGGCCGACATCAATGCCCAGGGCGGCGTGCTCGGCAAGAAGCTCGCGCTGTCGGTGGGCGACGATGCCTGCGACCCGAAGCAGGCGGTGGCCGTCGCGAACCAGCTCGCGTCCAAGGGGGTCGTGTTCATCGACGGCCATTACTGCTCGGGCTCGACGATCCCGGCCTCCGCCGTCTATGCCGAGGCAAGCGTGCTGATGATCACGCCCAGCGCATCCAACCCCGCCTTGACGGACGAGGCCTTCAGGAAGAAATGGACGAACGTCTATCGCGTCTGCGGCCGCGACGACGACCAGGGCCCGACGGCCGGCAAGTACATCGTCGAGCACTTCAAAGGGAAGAAGGTCGCGATCCTCGACGATCATTCCGCCTTTGGCAAAGGCATCACCGACCAGGTCCGCAAGACGATCAACGCCGGCGGCATCAAGGAAGTGGTGGATGATTCGGTCACCGTTGGCGACAAGGACTTCACGGCGCTCATCAGCAAGCTGAAGCAGGCCGGCGTCGAGATGATCTATTTCGGCGGCTACCCGACCGAGGCCGGCCTGCTGGTGCGCCAATCGCACGATCAGGGGCTGAAGGCCGTACTGATGGGCGGCGATTCCACCCAGACCGACGAATTCTGGAGCATCACGGGGGCGGTCGGCGAAGGCACGCTGTTCACCTTCCCGCCCGACCCGGAAAGGCAGGCGACCTCCCAGGCCGTGATCGAGGAATTCAAGAAGGGCGGCTACACCCCGGAAGGCTATACGCTCTATTCCTACGCCGCGGTCCAGGTCTTTGCCCAGGCGGCGGAGAAGGCGAAGTCGGTGAAGCTGGACGAGCTGGTCAAGGTCCTGCACAGCAACACGTTCGACACCGTGATCGGCCCGATCAAATATGACGAGAAGGGCGACATCACCGCCGGCGGCTATGTCGTGTGGCACTGGGCAAATGGCAAGGCGACCGAGCTCTAGCTAGACGAGCGGATAGCGCCCTGGATCGGGCAGGTTGTAGTGCCACCATTCCCGCGGATTGTGAGCCCAACCGGCGGCGGCCATCGTGCCGAGCAGCAGGCTGCGGTTCTGCAGGCTTGCGACCGGGATGTCGGTGCGCGCATGGAAGGATCGGGATGTCATCTCGTCGAAGCCCGTTCCCATGTCGAGCGGCACGCCCGCCTCATCGGTGAGCGTAAGATCGACGGCGACGCCACGGGTGTGGGCCGAACCCTTGCGCGGATCGGCGACGAAGGTCGGGTCAGGCAGCACGTCCCACAGCGCTTGCTGCACCGCCGCCGGCCGATAGGCATCGTAGACGCGCAAGCGCAGCCCCTGGGCTGAAGCCAGCTCCGCCGCGCGCATCAGCGCCGCGTGCGCGTCCGGGTGGAGCAGCGCCCTGGCATGCTCGTAGAGCGGCCGGCCGGTGATGTTGTCGGCCGTGGCATAGGCGAGTGCCACGTCGATGGCGGGATGGTGGATTTCCAAAAGCTGCATGATCGTCCGATCGGGCATGGGTGAGAGAGCGGGTCCGCTGCGGGGCAGGCCGGGAGGGAACGTGCGGGGGGTTCGTCAGGGTGCGAGCGCACCCTCACGGCTCCGATGGCAGCGCACGGGATGGGCAGCAGCGTCGGCGGTCGGCTCCAGAACCTGCGGCTGCTCGCAGCCGGCGGCGGCGAAGGGACAGCGCTCGCGAAAGAAGCAGCCTGCCGGCAGGCGCCGGTTCGAGGGCAGTTCGCGGGCGTCGATCGCGGCCTCGTCGTCGACGCTCTGGCCGATGCGCGGCACGGCCTCCAGGAGGAGACGGGTATAGGGATGTCGCGGATGATCCAGCACGTCCGCGGCCCTGCCGAGCTCGACGATTTGGCCCAGATACATGACGGCGACCCGGTCGGCGACATGGCGGATCACCGAGACATCGTGGGAGATGAACAGGTAGGTGAGCCCGCGCCGGCGCTGCAGGTCGACCAGCAGGTTGAGGATCTGCGCCTGGACCGAGATGTCGAGGGCCGAGGTCGGCTCGTCCAGGATGACGATCGACGGGTCGGCTGCAAGGGCGCGGGCAATGGCGATGCGCTGGCGCTGACCGCCCGAGAATTCGTGAGGGTAGCGGTCGACATGCTCGGGCCTGAGCCCGACCTGGGCGGCCAGAGATTGGGCGAGCGCCCTCAACTCGTTAGCGGGAACCCGTCGATGCAGGAACACGGGCTCGGTGATGATGCGCCAGACGCGCATGCGCGGGTCGAGCGACGAGTTCGGGTCCTGGAACACGATCTGCAGCGGTGCGGCTTCGGCGCCCGGCGAACTGCCGAACCGGACGGTGCCGCCGCTTGGCTTCACGAGGCCGGTCAATACCTGGGCGAGCGTGCTCTTGCCGCAGCCGGACTCGCCGACGATGCCCAGGGTCTCGCCGCGCTCGAGCGCGAAGTCGATGCCGTTCAGCGCGTGGGCATGGCCGGTCGGCCGGCCCAGCCAATTGCGGCCGACCGGGAAGCGGACCGTCAGGTCCTGGACGCTGAGCGGGCTGTCGATTCCGGCCTCGGTCATGGCGCATGATCCTGGATGGAGGCGAACCAGCAGGCGGCCTCGCGGCCTTCCTCGCCATCGAGCGGGGCCAGCGGCGGCCGCTCGCTGCAGCGCGCCACGGCATGGGCGCAGCGGCCGGCGAAGCCGCACCCCGCCGGCGGATGCCGCAAGTCCGGCACGTTGCCCGGAATGGCCGGCAGCATGGCCTTGGCAACGGCATGGTCGGGCAGGCCTTGGAGCAGGGCGCGGGTGTAGGGATGGGCCGGCGCCGCCAGCACGCTCCCGGTAGCGCCGGTCTCGACGACCCGGCCGGCATACATGACGTAGACCCGGTCGGTGTATTGCGACACCAGGCCCATGTCGTGGGTGATGAACAGGATGGCGGCATTCGACTGGCGCGCCCGGCGGCGCAGCAGCGACATGACCTGCCGCTGGACCGTCACGTCCAGCGCCGTCGTCGGCTCGTCGGCGATCACGATGGCCGGGTCGCTCGAAAAGGCGAGCGCGATCAGCACGCGCTGGCGCATGCCGCCCGACAGCTCGAACGGATAGCGCTCCAGCACCTCGGCCGGATCGGCGATGCGCATGTCGCCCAAGAGCCGGATCGCGAGCGCCCTGGCGCCGGCCTGGTCGATCGGCCGATGGCGGCGGATCACCTCGATCATCTGCCGGCCGATGCGGCGGGTCGGATTGAGCGCCGTCAGCGGTTCCTGGAACACCATGGCGGCCTGGCCGCCGCGCAGCCGGGCGAGATCCGCCTCCGGTGCCGCAAGCACGTCGTGACCCAGCAGCGAGATATCGCCGTTCAGCACCCGGTAGCGGCCGTCCGGCAGCAGGCGCAGCGACAGCATGGCGGTGACCGACTTGCCGCAGCCGGATTCGCCGACGATGCCGACGATCTCGCCGGCCCCGACCGAGAGGGTGATGCCGTCGAGCGCCCGGACGGCACCGCCATAGACCGGGAACTCGATGGTGAGGTCCCGGATGTCGAGCACCTTGCGGGCGGCGGTCATCAGCGCACCTTCTGCTTGGGATCGACGAGGTCGCGCAAGCCGTCGCCGAACAGGTTGAAGCCGATGGCCGTGAACAGGATGGCCGCACCCGGAAAGGCCGAGTACCACCATTGGTCCAGGATGTAATTGCGGGCGACGGCGATCATGGCACCCCATTCGGCCGCCGGCGGCTGGGCGCCGAGGCCGATGAAGCTTAAGGCCGACGCCATCAGGATCGTGGCGCCCAGGTCGAGCGTCGCCTGGACTATGATCGGCGGCAGCGCATTGGCCGCCACGTGCCAGCGCAGGATCTGCCAGGGCCGGGCGCCGAAGGTGCGCGCCGCCTTGACGTAGGCCGCCTCGCGGATCGTCAGCGTCTGGCCGCGCGCCAAGCGCACGTAGGCCGGGACGCGGACGAGGGCGATCGCCAGCATCGCATTCCACAGGCTGGGCCCGAGGGCGGCCGCGAGTGCCATGGTCAGCACCAGCGACGGCACCGACAGCAGCACGTCCATGAGCCGCATGACGATCGTGTCGAGCCGGCCGCCGATCACGCCCGACAGGCCGCCGATCGTGGAGCCGACGGTGCCGGACAGGATGACGACGAAGAAGCCGATCGAGACCGAGATGCGGCCGCCGTAGATCGTGCGGGTGAAGATGTCGCGCCCGACCTCGTCGGTGCCGAACCAATGGGCGGCCGATGGCGGAGCGAGGCGCGCACGCAGATTGACCGTGTTGGGCTCAAGCGGCAGGACCTGCGGCACCAGGACGATCGCCACGAGGACGGTCAGGATCATCGCAAGGCCGACGATGGTGAGCGGGCTGCGCCGCAGCCGGTAGGCGAGGTAGCGCCAGTCGAACAAGGCGCGTGCGGGCCGAGCCGCCACGGCGGAAGCGAGAGTAGGATCCGCCATATCAGCCGATTTCCGTGATGCGCGGGTCGAGCGCCAGATAGACCAGGTCGACCGCGAGATTGACGAGCACATAGGCGAAAGAGACGACGATGGTGAAGCCCATGACCGCCGGGAAATCGAGCGCCTGGATCGAAGCCACGACATAGGAGCCCATGCCGGGCCAGGCGAACACGGTCTCGGTCAGGACCGCGCCGTAGAGCAGGTCGCCGAAAGCGAGGCCCAGCACCGTGACCGAGGGGATGAGCGCGTTCGGCAGCGCATGGCCCAGCACGACACGCCACCGGCTGAGCCCGCCGGCCTTTGCGGTGCGGACATAGTCCTCGTTCAGCTGGTCGAGCATGGCGGAACGGATCTGGCGCGCCACGACGCCGACATGGACGAAGCCCAGCGTCAGCGCCGGCAGGATGATGTGCGTGAGGCTCGACAGGAAGGCGGCGCCGTTGCCGGTCATGAGCGCGTCGATCAGATAGAACCGCGTGATCGCCCGGGGCGGATCGATCAGCTGGTCGATGCGCCCGCCGGCCGGCAGCCAGTGCAGCCGGCCGTAGAAGCACAGGATGATGAGCAGGCCCAGCCAGAAGGCCGGGGTCGAGATGCCGGTCACGGCGATGGTGCGGACCAGGTGGTCGACCGGCCGGTCGCGCCAGACCGCCGACATGACGCCGAGCGGGACGCCGACCGCGACGGCGAACAGCAGCGCCGCCACCACCAGTTCGAGCGTCGCCGGGAAAAAGGCGATGATGTCGTCCGCCACGGGGCGGCCGGTGCGGATCGAAGTGCCGAGGTCGCCATGGAGGAGATCCTCGGCGTAATGGGCATATTGCTCCCAGAGCGGCCGGTCGAGCCTGAGCGTCTCGCGGATATGGGCCACGATCTCGTCCGAGGCGCGCTCGCCGGCGATAAGCCGTGCTGGATCGCCCGGGATCATGTGCGAGATCGCGAAGGTGATGAGCGAGACGCCGACGACCACGAGGATGAGGAATCCTAAGCGCCGCCGGATGATGTTGAGAAAGGACATGGCTGCTCATCCCACCCCTAGAGGCGGGCATCCGCTTTCAGTCTGAACGGGCGATGAATGGGGGCGGCCGCGCGCCGACCGCCCCCGGATCCGAAACCGGTCACTTGGTCTTGGACATCTCACCCAGATTGTAGATCTGCTCCAGCATCGGGTTGTAGACGTAGCCCTTCACGTCGGAGCGCATCGCCACCTCGCGGTTCCACTGGAACAGATAGACGTAGGCGGCATCGGCGATGACGATCTTCTGGGCCTGCTGGTAGAGCTTGGTCCGCTCCGCCTGGTTCGGCAGGGTCGCCGCCTTGCGCACCAGCTCATCGACCTTCGGGTTCGAATAGAACGACCGATTGCCCGACAGGCCCTGCTTCGTCGAATCGAACCAGTAGTTCATGAACATGTAGGGGTCGGAGAAATCCGGGCTCCAATTGCCGATGGCGATGTCGAAATCGCCCTTGCCCAGCCGCTCGCGGAAGGTGGCGTTGGCGATGTTCTCGAGCGAGACGGTACCGCCGACCTCAGCCATGTTGGCCTGGACCGCGAGCGCGATCGGCTCCCAGTTCGGGTCCTTGTTGGACAAGAGGAAATTGAGCTTGAGCGAGCCGACGCCCGCCTTCTTCAGGAGCGCCTTGGCCGCGGCCGGATCATGGGCGGCAGGCTTCAGCGCCGGATCGGCGCCCCACATGCCGTCGGGGATCGGGCCGGTCATGGGCTTCGCCTTGCCCAGCATGATGCCGTCGATGATGCCGCCGTCGTCGACCGCATCGACGATCGCCTGGCGCACCTCGGGCTTGTCGAGCGGCGGACGCTTGTTGTTGAGATAGAGGTAGGTGACAAGGAAGCTCGGGTAGTCCTCGACCACGAGGCCCTTGCCGGCCCCTTCCTTCCTCAGCGCGTCGAGCTGGTCGCCGGGCAGGCTCTCGGCGATGTCGAGGTCGCCCTGCTCGAGCTGCAGGCGGCGGGCCGAGGCCTCGGCCACGAACTTGACGATGACCTTGGAGAAGGCGGGCTTTGCCCCGGCATATTTCGGGTTGGGTTCGAGCACGATGCTCTGACCCTTCTCCCAGCTGGTCAGCTGATAGGGGCCGCTGCCGGCGGTGTGGCCCGAGAGCCAGCCCTGGGCCTGGTCGCTGCCCGTCTGGTGCTCCATCACCTTGGGATCGACGATCGCGGCACCGTCATTGGCGAGCGTGTAGAGGAACGGCGCGAACGGCGTCTTCAGCTGGAAGCGAACCGTCATCGGGTCGACGGCGGTGACCACCGTACCTTCCGGGAAGGCTTCCGAGGGGCCTTGCTTCAGGGCGAACAGGCGCTCGAACGAGAATTTGACGGCGGCGGCATCGACCGGCGTGCCGTCGGCGAAGCTGTTGCCCGGCTTCAGCTTGAAGTCCCAGGTGAGGTTGTCCGGCGAGACCGTCCAGCCGGTCGCAAGCTCGCCCTCGACGCTGGTCGAGCCCTTGCCGTTCTCCGTCTTGTAGCGCACCAGCCGCTGGTAGGCCGGATAGGTGATGGTCCAGTCATTGTTGTCCATGGTGACCGCCGGATCGAGCGTCTGCGGATCGGCGGACTTGCCGATGACGAGGACGTCCTTGGCGGTCGCCGCCAGTGCCAGCGGCGAGGTCGTTGCGGCGAGTGCCAACGCGGCCGCGAAGAGCATGGCCCGGTTCAGTCTGTCTTTGGACGGCATGGTGACTTGGCTCCCTGCAAAGGTCGTGCGTGATGGTTGGTTCTTGCTCTTGGTTATTTCATGTATTGGCCGAACAGCTCCTGGGCGTCGGACAGGAGGTCGAGCTGGCGCTTGACGGCGTCGCCCAGCCGGTCGGCGACATCCATCGTCAGGAGGCTCAGGCTGAAATGGATGCCGAGGGCCGAGCGGAACAGGAAATCGGAATCGGCCGGCAGCGCCACGACATGGGGCGTGATCTCGGCCGCCCAGTGGCAGAATTCGTCGCAGAACACGATGACGTCGGCACCACGCTCGCAGGCCGCCTTGGCCAGCACAGGCCCGTTCCGGCCATACCGGAACACGTCGATCAGGATCAGCGTGCGGCGGGGTGACGGGTCCGTCAGGATCTTGGCATAGACGCCGTCGCCGCCGTCGAGCTCATGGACGTTCGGCCGGACGTAGCCGAGCCTGAGTGCCAGGCCGGTCGCGAGATAGCTCATGGTCTGGAAGCCGGTGACGAACACGCTGTCGGCGTGGGCCACGAGCCGTGTGATGTCCTGCCAGATCGGCTTCGCCCGGTAATCGCAGACCTTGCGGATCGAGGCCACGGCCGCCTGGTACTGCACGTCATTGTCGAGCGAGGCGCGGGTCTTCTGGAACTCGTCGAACCGGCTGCCGATCCGGCTCGCGGATGGGCCATAGACATGCTGCTTCGTCACGTGGCGTGCCGCAGCCACGTTCTCGAAGCCCAGCTTCTTGAAGAAGCGGGTGACCGTCATGGCGCTGACGCCCGACCGTTCGGCGATGGCGGCGCTGGTCTCGATCAGGACGGCGTCAGGGTTGGCGGTGAGATAGGCCGCGATCCGCTTTTCGAGCTTGGTGAGCCCGGCGACCCGTTCGGCAATTACCGCAAGCAGGTTGTCGACCATGACGATGCTCCCCCATCGCTCGTCCGACAACCACGCTATGACGGAATGATATCGGTATCAATGAAATGTTATGGACATAACTTTTGCGCGACCGTCGCGAGGTCGCGAGGACCGGAGCGGTGAGTTTGCCGGGCATCGTCGCTCCGGGTGCCCGTTGCAGAAACATCACGGCTGGCCGGCACGCGCAGACCAGCATCGCGCCCCGCTTGAAGCCGGCCATGGCGGCGCTACCATGTCGCGAGGCAATCCTTCAGAGTGAACCGATCATGCGGCGCCTGGCAGGAGTTTCCGTTGTCGTCGTGGTCCTGGCCGCGCTCGGCCTCACCTTCCTGCTGAAGCCCGGCGCGCCCCCGCCGTCCGGCCCACCGCAGCAGGTTGCGGCGACGACGGCGCCGACGGCGGCCACGCCCGCTTCGGAAAAGCCCGCGCCAGAAAAACCCGCCCAGGAAAAGCCCACCCAGGAAAAGCCGACGCCGCCTGCGCCGTTCGGCTTCATCCGCGTCGTGACCGACCTCACCAAGCCGCAGCCGAGCGCCTGCCTGGTGTTCAGCCGCGCGCTCGACACGCGGTCCGAGACGCACTACGGCGACTGGGTCAAGCTGACACCCGCGGCCGACGCGCGCTTGCGCGTCCAGGACAAGGCGGTGTGCTTCGACGGCCTGTCGCTCGGCCGGCACTACAAGATCGCGATCGCGAGCGGCCTGCCGGCCGCAGACGGCAGCCGGATCGAGGCCGCGGCCGAGGCGACGGTCGATTTCGGCGACCGGGCGAAGCTCGTGAACTTCGCGGGCCAGGGCTTCATCCTGACACGCGACGCGCCGGGCGGGGTGACACTCGACACGGTCAACGTCGACAGCGTCGCCCTCGAGGTGCTGCGCATCAACGACCGGCTGGCGCCCGGCATGATCGACAGCCTGCGCAGCCAGGCGCCCAACTATCGCTACGCGCTGCAGACCCTGGTCGAGCAGTCGGCCCGCCCGGTCTGGTCCGGCACGATGGAGACCAAGGGGCCGCACAACGAGGTGGTCCACACCGCTTTCCCGCTCTCCAAGATCGCCGAGCCGCGCCAGCCGGGCGTCTATGTGCTGGTTGCGGCCAACGCCCAGGGCCTGAAGCCGCGCAATGCCGAGCACCAGTTCCTCTGGCAGCGCAGCGAGGATTGGGAATTCGCGAGCCAGCTGGTCGTCCAGACCGACATCGCGCTGACCGCGGTCAAGGCGGCCGACGGGCTGCATGTCTTCGCCCGCTCGCTCGCGACGGCGGCGCCGATGGGCGACGTCGAGATCCAGCTGCAGGCGCGCGACGCCCAGGTGCTGGGCAGCGCCAAGGCCGACGGCGGCGGCCATGCCGTCTTCGCGCCCGGCCTGCTGCGCGGCACGAACGCCGCCGCGGCGAACACGCTGGTCGCTTATGGCAAGGACCAGGATTTCGCGCTGCTCGACCTCAACCAGCCGGCGTTCGACCTGTCGGACCGCGGCGTCACCGGCCGCGACGCGAGCGGGCCGCTCGACGCCTTCGTCTATACCGAGCGCGGCATCTATCGCCCGGGCGAGCGCATCCATGCGGTGGCCCTGCTGCGCGACCGGATCGGCCAGGCGATCGAGAACGGCGGATTGGCACTGACGCTCAGGAAGCCGAACGGTGTCGCCTTCAAGAAGGCGACGCTCGAGCCCCAGGCAGCCGGCGGCTTCCGGCTCGACCTCGACCTGCCGGACACGGCGAGCCGCGGCATCTGGCACATCGAGGCCGCCGACGCCGACGGCAAGGTGATCGGCGAGACCGCGGTCGAAGTGCAGGATTTCGTGCCGCAGCGCCTCAAAGTGACGGCGCACGCCGCCGCAGCCAAGCTGCATCCGAAGGACCCGGTCGAGATCGCGATCGACGGCCGCTTCCTCTATGGCGCGCCGGCCGGCGGCCTCGGCGCCGAGGCCCACATGGCGGTCGCGGTCGATCAGGCGCCGTTCCCGCAATCGGCCCAGGGCTACCGCTTCGGCGTGCCGGGCGACAGCTTCAAGCCGCAGGAGATCGATCTCGAGGCCGGTACCAGCAATCCCGACGGCCATGCGGTCGCGACCGGCAAGCTCGACGTGGCGCCGCCGCCGAACGTTGCCTTGAAAGCGACCGTCACCGCGGGGTTGCAGGAGCCGGGCGGGCGGGTCACGAGCGACCAGGTGAGCCTGCCCATCCGCACGGCGCCGCTGATGATCGGCATCCGGCCGCGCTTCAAGGACGATCGCGTCCGCGAAGGGGACGAGGCCGGGTTCGAGATCATCGCGGTCGACGAGGACGGCAAGCCGGTCGCGGCCCGGCTGCATTGGACGCTCATCGAACGGATCGGCCATTACGACTGGTTCCTCACCGGCGGCCGGTGGAACTTCCATCGCACCGACACCGAGACGGCGCTCGCTTCCGACGACATCACCCAGAGCCCCGACCGACCCTCAGTCGTCACCCGCAAGTTCGACTGGGGCGACTATCGGCTGGTCGTCGAGGGGCCCGACGGCGCGACGGCGAGCTATGCGTTCCATTCCGGCTGGATGGCGACCGCCGGGGCCGCCGACACGCCCGACAAGGTCGACGTGACGGTCGAGCACGAGCGCTACAAGGTCGGCGAGACCGCCCGGTTGCGCATCGTGCCGCCCTATGCTGGCAAGGTCCGGCTGATGATGGCGCGGGACAAGGTCTTCGACGTCCGTGAGCTCGACGTGCCGCGCGAGGGCACCACGGTCGAGGTGCCGGTCAGCGCCGATTGGGGCAGCGGCGCCTATGCGCTGGTCTCGCTCTACCGGCCGGCCGACGGCGGCAAAGGCCATCTGCCGGTGCGCGCGATCGGGCTCGCCTGGATCGGCGCCGATCCGGGCGCCCATCTGCTCGACGTCTCGATGCGGCTGCCGGACAAGCTCGTGCCGCGCCAGACGGTCGAGGTGCCGGTCACCGTCAAGGGCGGCACCAACGGCGAGCCGGTCTATCTGACGCTCGCCGCGGTCGACGAGGGCATCCTGCAGCTGACCCGGTTCAAGACGCCCGATCCGGCCCAATTCTATTTCGGCCAGCGCCGGCTCGCGGTCGAGATCCGCGACGACTACGGCCATCTGCTTGACGGGACGGAGGGCGAGGCCGGCGCGCTCAGGAGTGGCGGCGACGCGTTCGGTGGCAAGGGCCTGCCGGTGGTACCGACCCGGTCAGTGGCGCTCTTCGAAGGCCCGGTCAAGCTCGACGCCGACGGCGCCGCCAAGGTCGCGCTCGCCGTGCCCGACTTCGAGGGCGAACTTCGGGTCATGGCGATCGCCTACAGCAAGTCCGGCGTCGGCCGGGCCGAGGCACCCTTGACCGTGCGCGACCCGGTCGTGCCCGACGTGGCGCTGCCGCGCTTCCTCGCCCCTGGCGACCAGGGAAGCATGACCGTGCTGGTCGACAATCGCGACGGGATAGCGGGCGACTATCGCTTCGAGGTCGCGGTCGAGGGTGCGGCACGCCTGCCGGAACCCAAGCCCTGGACCTTCCCGCTCGGGACCGGCGAGCGCAAGATCACGACGATCCCGATCGCCGGCGTCAGCGAGGGCATCGCCAAGGTCACCGCCACGCTCGCGGGCCCCAAGGGCCTCCGGATCGTGCGCGACTGGTCGATTTCCGTGCGCGGCGCCCATTACCCGATCACGCTCGAGACCGTGGCGCTGCAGCACCAGGGCGAGCGCTTCACCGTCGATCCCCACACGCTCGACGTCTTCGTGCCCGGCAGCATCACGACCCAGGTCAGCTACTCGAAGCTCGCCGGCATCGACGTGCCGGGCCTGCTGCAGTCGCTCTGGCGCTATCCCTATGGCTGTACGGAGCAGCTGTCCTCGACGGCCTTCCCGCTCGTCTATTACGACGATCCAGCGCTCGCGACCGGTGCCGCCGACAAGGCAGCGATCCGCCAGCGTGTGCAAGACGCGATCGACCGGATCGTCGACCGCCAGGATCCGGAAGGCACGTTCGGCCTGTGGCGTGCCGGCGACGGACTCTCGAGCGACTGGCTCAGCCTCTATGCCCTCGACTTCCTGCTGCATGCCAAGGCCGCAGGGTTCGACGTGGCGGACAGCGTGATCGAACGCGGCTACGCCAATGCCGAATCTCTGTTCCGCGAGCCCGACCGCGCCGGCGACAACGGCGGAGCACGCGGCACGGATGCGCTCGCCTATGCCGCCTGGCTGCTGGCGCCGGCCCATCGGGTCGATCTCGGCCGGCTGCGCCAGCTCCATGACGGGCTGCAGGCGCGCCAGACGCTCGTCGCCTGGGACAACCGGCAGGGCAGCGAGGCGGACCCGATGGCGCTCGGCCAGCTGAGCGGCGCGCTCGCCGTGCTGGGCGACCGGTCGCGCGGCGCCAGCGCCCTGCGCTTCGCCGTCAGCGGCATCGAGCGCCCGTTCGTAGCCCAGTGGTGGGAACGGCTCGTCTATTGGTCCCGCCTGCGCGACGCCGCGGGCGTGCTGGCGATCGCGTCCGAGAGCGGCCAACTTAACGCCGTTCAGCCGCTGGTGCCGAAGCTGCAGGCGCTAAGCAAGACGCCGGATCTGCTCTCGACCCAGGAAAAGGCCTGGCTGCTGGTCGCGGCCCATGCGGTGACGGCCGGCGAGGCCTCGGTCGAGCTTTCGCTCAACGGCAAGCCCGTGACCGGCACCCACGGACAGGCTGCGTTCCTGCCGACCGCCGCGGAGATCGCCGCCGGCTATACCATCACGCCATCGCAGGACCTGTGGCGCACGCTAGTCGTCCACGGTTCGCCCGCGACGGCGCCCTCTGCCATCAGCGCGGGCTTGCATCTCGAAAAATCGTTCCTCGCCATGGACGGCACGGTGCTCGACCCGGCGGCGCTGCCGCAGAACCGCCGGTTCATCGTCTCGCTCTCGGGCTCGTCCAACGACCATGCGCTGCATCGCCTCGCCCTCGTCGACCTGCTGCCGGCGGGCTGGGAGATCGAGGCGATATTGCGCCCGGACCAGGCGCCGGATTTCCTGGGCCAGCTCACCCGGCTACGCATCGGCGAGGCGCGCGACGACCGGCTGGTGGCAGCGCTCGACCTGGGTGAGGAGGGCTATCGCTACTTCCATCTCTGGCAGAGCGAAGAGGACAAGAATGCCGACGAGGACGCGAAGGAAGGCAAGTTCCACGTCGCCTATGTCGTGCGTGCCGTAACCCCCGGCACGTTCACGCGGCCGGAGGCGGTGGTCGAGGACATGTATCATCCCGGCACCATGGCGCGGACCGCGGCGGGCACGGTCCAGGTGACGGCGCCCTGACCATGTCCGGGCGCTTGCGCCAGGCGTTCGCCGCCCTGCTGGCGGTCACAGCGGGCGCGCTGCTGCTCGACCGGCTGCTGCCGCCCGATCTCCATCGCTGGCAGGACCGGTCGGCGGTGCTGACCGCCCATGACGGCACGGTGCTGAACGTGGCGACGACGCGCGATGGCATGTGGCGGCTTGGTACCCGGCCCGACGCGGTCGACCCGCATTACCTCGACATGCTGCTCGCGGCCGAGGACCACCGGTTCCGCGACCATCCCGGCATCGACCCGCTGGCCGCCACCCGCGCCGCCTGGCAGCTCATCCGGACCGGCCGCATCGTCTCCGGCGGCTCGACCTTGACCATGCAGGTGGCGCGCCTGCTGGAGCCGCACCCGCGCTCGGTCCTGGGCAAGCTGCACGACGCGATCCGCGCGATCCAGCTCGAGGAACGCTACGGCAAGGACGAGATCCTCGCCATGTACCTGACGCTGGCACCGTTCGGCGGCAATGTCGAAGGGGTCCGGGCCGCCTCGCTCACCTGGTTCGGCCATGAGCCGGACCGGCTGACGCCGGGCGAGGCCGCGATCCTGGTGGCGCTGCCGCAGCGGCCGGCAGCGCTCCGCCCCGACCGCCACCCGGCACGGGCCCTTGCCGCCGCGGGTCGGGTGCTGGATCGCCTGGTCGACGAGGGGCGGCTGCCGGAGGCCGATCGCGAGACGCCGCCGCCCACGATCGCGCGGCGCTATCCGTTCCAGCACCTGGCGCCCCAGGTCGCAAGCCGGCTTCATCGCAGCGACGGCGAACCCGTCCGCACGCTCATCGACGCCGGCATCCAACGCGGCATCGAACGCGAGGCGGCCGATGCGGTCCGGGCGATGACCGACGGCGGCGACGTCGCCATCCTGGTTGTCGAGAACCGCGAGCTCGCGATCCGCGGCTGGGTCGGCGGCGTGCGCAGTGCGCTCGACCTGGCCCGTCGCCGCCGCTCGCCCGGCTCAGCGTTGAAACCATTCATCTATGGCCTGGCGTTCGACGATCTGGCACTCCTGCCTGAGACGCTGGTCGAAGATCGGCCGCTCCGGATCGGCGACTATGCGCCCGAGAATTTCGATCGCGGCTTCCACGGCGAGGTGACGGCGCGCGAGGCGCTGCAGCAGTCCCTGAACGTGCCGGCGATAGCACTCTTGGATCGGCTCGGCCCCGGGCGGCTCGCGGCAACCCTGCGCGACGCCGGCGCGCGGCTCGATTTTCCCGCGGGCGACTTGGGCCCCAGCCTGCCGCTCGCCTTGGGCGGCGTCGGCATCAGCCTTCTCGACCTGACCCGGCTCTATGTCGGCCTGGCCCATGACGGCCGCGCGGCGCCGCTGCGCCTCGTGCCGGGCGCCGTCCCCGGCGAGGCCACCCTCATGACGCCCCATGCGGCGCGCGAGATCACGGCGATCCTGCGCGGCTCGCCGCCGCCCGACGGGCGGATGCCGCGGGCGCTTGCCGCCGGGGCCCGGCCGATCGCCTACAAGACCGGCACGTCCTACGGCTTCCGCGACGCCTGGGCGGTGGGCTACAGCCCCGACTGGACGATCGGCGTCTGGACCGGCCGCGCCGACGGGTCGCCCCGACCCGGCGCCTACGGCCGCAATACGGCGGCGCCGCTGCTGTTTACGCTCTTCGACCTGCTGCCGGCCGAAACGAGCGCCGACGGCCCCGCGGCCCTCGCCGAGGCCGGTCCGTCGACGCCGCTGCCGCGCGCCCTCGAACGGTTCGCCGATCGCGACGGGCTGCATGCCCTGCCCAAGGCAAACCCGCCGCGCATCCTGTTCCCGCCCGACGGCGCGCAGATCGACGTCGCGGACGAGACCGGCCGGCTCGGGCCGCTGCAGCTCGAGGCCGATAGCGGCACGCCACCCTATCGCTGGTCGGTGAACGGCGTGCCGCTGCCGTCGCCCGGCCTTGCCGCCCCGGTGCAATGGCAGCCGGACGGGCCGGGCTTCGCCCGCGTGACCGTGACCGACGCCACCGGCCGGCGCACGAGCGCCACCATACGGTTGCGCTAGCTCACCCGCTCGATCAGCGCCATCGCCGCCTGCGGATTGCGCTCCTTGAAGCCGCTGATGACATAGAGGAACACGTCGCGCGCCGTCTTTTCCGCTGCCGGCGCGCCGGCCGTCATGAGCCCCTCGGGCGTGCCGCCCTCGGCCCAGTGGCGCGCGATGCCGGCCCAGCGGTCGAGGTCGGCCGGCCCATATCCCAAGGTTTCGCCTGCTTTCGTGCCCATGATGCGGGCATAGACGAAGGGCGCCGTCACGTCGGCGATCTGCGGGAATTCGGAATCGCCGGCGATGATGACCGCGACGCCATGCTCGCGGGCGAGCGCCACGAAATCCGGGCTACGGAAGCTTTCATGGCGCACCTCGACCGCGTGGCTGAGCGCACGGCCGTCGACGCTTTTCGGCAGCAGCTTCAGGAAGGCCGCGAAATCGTCCGGATCGAACTTCTTCGTGCCCATGAACTGCCAGTTGATCGGGCCGAGCTTGCCCTTGAGCTCGGTGATGCCGCTGGTCACGAACTTCTCGATCGATGGGCCGGCCTCGGCCAGCACGCGCCGGTTGGTCGCAAAGCGCGGCCCTTTGAGCGTGAAGACGAAATCATCCGGCGTCTCGTCGTGCCAGCGCGCAAAGCTCTCCGGCTTCTGCGAGCCGTAATAGGTGCCGTTGATCTCGATCGAGGTGAGCTTGCCGCTGGCGAATTCCAGCTCGCGCTTCTGCGCCAGCCCGTCCGGATAGAAGCTGCCGCGCCAGGGCTCGTAGGTCCAGCCGCCGATGCCGATCCGGATGCGTGACGCCGTCCGCTCTGCCATTTCCGTCTCTCTCCCTTCGCCGGGTTGCGCCCGCCGCGGCCGATGCGAAACGCCGCCGCCGGCGCCATCATCTCTCAGCTATGCAGGTTCGCTTACTATCTCCTCGTGTGGCAATAGCCTTTGAACTCTACCGGCTCTAGATGCTGACGCCACTCGCCACTAGGAAGACGACAGTAGAAATTAGATTCTTCTAGGCGAGTCGATCGAAATACTGCACTATAACCTTGCAGTGCCGCACCTTTGACGCCTGTGTGATCCATCGCACATTGGCCGTGCCGGATCTAATCTAATACAAGCTGACCGAGAATCGCGCCCCGTAAGACCGCCGGAGCCGCTTCGATGGAACTCTATGCGCTTGACGACGAGGTCACGCTGCACGAAACGGCGCTGCCTGCCCTCGCCGGCCGCGATCGCCTGCCGTCGCTCGTGACGCTCGCCTGGTATCTGCGCCAGCGTGATTCCGTGCGGGCGTCAGCGCTCGCGGACGAGGCGGCGCGGCTCCTGGACCGGGCGCCGCCGGACGCGGAGACGCTGCGCCGACGCGCGCGCCTCGATCTGGTGCGGGGCGAGATCGCCGTGCTGCAATGCCGATTCGACGACGCGCGGGCCGCCCTCGCCCGGGCAGACCGGGTGTTCGCCGCCCTCGACGACTCGATCGGTCTCGGCGATTCGGCGCTGATCGTCAACCTCATGCACATGAGCTGCGGCGTCGCCAGGGGCGCCCGCGAGAGCGCCGAGTGCGCGCGCGAGCATTACGCGCGCGGGTCCGATACGCTGCGCCGGCGGATTGCCGAGAGCTGGCTTCTGCTGCTGCTCGCCTATTGCGACGTCGGCGCGGCCGAGCAGCGGCTCGTCGCCATGGACGGCGGCACGCCGAGCGCCCATGACGACGGGCCCTGCCCGTACGCCAACGAGCACCCGGCTCTCGCCGCCGTGCTGCTGACGGCGCGCGCGGTCGTCTACCGGGCGCGCAACGAATGGTCGCTGGCGCTGTTGTGCGCCGCCCGGGCGCGGCAGCGGGCCGAAGCCGCGGGGCTCGTCCGCTACGCGATCGCCATCGCGGACAATGCCAGCTGGTACCTGCAGGAGCTGGGCGATCTCGACGCGGCGGCCGAATGGATGGACCGGGAATATGTCGAGGCCCGCGCCACGGGCTGGCGCTCCGTCCTCGCCTTCTCAATCACGCGGCTTGGCGATCTCTTGCGCCAGCTGGGCCAGCTCGAGCGCAGCCGGGAGGTGCTGGAGGAAGCGGTGGCGCTTTACAGCCACTTTCCGGACGGCACCAACAAGGGCGTCACCCATCGGGTGCTCGGCAAGACGCTGCTGGCGCTCGATCGGCCCGACGAGGCGCTCGCCGCCTACGAGGTCGCGATCCGCATCTTCCGAACCGAGGATTATCACGAGAGCCTGGCGAACGCGCTGATCGGCGCCGCCCAGACCCTGTCGCACGCCGGCCGGGTCGAGGAGGCGCTGCAGCGGATTGAGGCGGCGCGCCAGGTCGCAACCGCGCACCACATCAAGACCGCCCAGATCGAGCACGTGCGCGCGCTCGCCGAAATCCACCAGCGCCATGACCTGCCGTCGCCCGCCGGCATGCGCGAGCCCACGGCCGTCGTGCATTATCTCGAACAGGCGCTGACCATCGGCAGGGCGGTCGACGGCTGGCAGGCGCCCGTCGACCTGCTGATGGACCTGTCGACCGGCTGGGAGGCGGCCGGTTACAACGTCCGGGCGCTCGATTACCTGAAGCGGGCCGTGGCGGCGGAGCGGCGCGAGGGCCATCGGCGTGCCGCCAACCGGACGCTGGTGCTGCAGATCCACCACGAGACGGAGCAGGCGCGGCTCGCGACGATCCACAGCGCCGAGCTCGCCCGGGCCGAAGCGGAACGGATGGCGGCGCTCGAGACCGCGCTCGCCGAGCTGCGCGAGGCCCAGGCCGAGGTCGAGATGCGGCGCGCCGAGTTCGAACGCCTGTCGCTGCTCGATCCGCTGACCGGTGCCGGCAACCGCCGGCACTTCGACGACCGGGCCGCGGCCGAGATCGCCCGCGCGCACCGGGACACGCGGCCGCTCGGCGTCGTCATGTTCGACATCGACCATTTCAAGCACGTCAACGACCACTTCGGCCATGCCGCGGGCGACGCGGTGATCCGCCGGGTCGTCGAGGTCGCCCGCGGCATGCTGCGGCCGAGCGACTTCATCGGCCGGCTGGGCGGCGACGAGTTCGTGCTGTTGGTCCCGGGCGCCGACACCGGCGACGCGCGCCATCTGGCGGAACGGGTGTGGGACACGATCGCCAGCACGGCGATCGCGATCGGCGAGCCCGACGATCCGACGCCGATCGCCATCACCGCAAGCTTCGGCGTGGCCATGCTCGGCGCGGACGAGACCGCGATCGAGCCGGCGCTCGCCCGCGCCGACGCAGCGCTCTACACCGCCAAGCGCGCCGGCCGCAACCAGGTCGTGGGTGAGGAGCGCGTGCGGTAGGGCGGCCCGGCTATTGCGGGCCGCCGGCGCGGTCGAGCGCGAGTTTGCGCGCAGCGAGCGCGGCGGCGAGGCGGCAACGGCGGCATTCCGGTGCGCGGGGAGCCAGTTCCTGCTCCAGCCGCCGCAGCGCCGACCAGGCTGCCCGCCCATCGGCCGCGAGCGGCCGATGGCTCAAGAGCCCGGCGGCGACGCGGTCCCACAGGGCACCGCGGGCATCCGGCAATTGGCCGGCGGCAAGCGGCTCAGCCAGGCGGGCGGCAAGCGCGCCGCCCGTGCCGGGCGCGGCCCCGGTCGCAAGGCCGGCAGTGACTACGAGCGCCGCGCCCAGGTCGGGTTCGCCGCCGACGAGGGCCTCGACCGTCGACGGCGCATCGAGGAAGCCGGCGAGGAACCGGTCGACGAGAGCCGTCGCCGCCGGCGACAGGTCCGGCGTCAGGAGATCGAGCAGCCGGGCGATCTTGGTGATCGGGGCCGCCCCATCGTCGAGATGGCGTGCCACCGCCCGCAGCGCCAGGAACTCGTGATCGACCGTGCCGAGCGCGCGGATGCGCGCCAGCAGCATGTCGAGGCCGCCCGGATCCAGGTCGGGCAGGCGCGGCACCCAGGCCGCCGCCGCCCGCGCATTGCGCTGGTGCTCGGCCAGCAGCCGTTCGAGCGTCTGAGCCCGGGCGTTCGGGTCGCCGGTCGCCTGCAATGCTGCGACCTTGCGCACGGCCGAGGCCAGCAGCGCCTCGTGCGCCTGCAGCCGGCGCGCCCAGCCTTCGTCGGTCAGGAGTTCGAGCGGCGAGGCGCCCAGCACGTCGAGCAGCCCGCGCAGCAGCATGCCGATGAACTGGCAGGCCGGCCGCTGCAGCAGGTCGCCGGGCGTCTCGCAGCGCGGGCCGCCGTCGCGGATCGGCGCCAGGCCGATGATCTTCGTGCCGGTCCCGGCATCGTCGAGGCACAGGAACTCGCTCACCGCGAGCGAGCCGTCGGGCCGGAGCCGCTCGCGCACCACCTTGACCGAGCGGGTGCCCTGGATCTCGAGCTGGGCGGTCGCCAGGCGCCGGATCCTGGCCTCGAACTGGGCGAGCGCCGCGCGGCCCGGCCGGGCGCCCTCGCCTGCCATGACCATGGCGACTTGCCAATGGCCGTCACGGAGCGCCAGGATCTCGTATGTCTCGCCGGCGCCTGGAAGACGTCTGCCCGACATGGGTACGAGTCCTCAAAGGAGCTTCAGGGATGTCGCCATCCCGGATCGGGCATTATCGCGCGCGACCGGTTAACCGTCCCTTGAACGGTAGCCATCAATCACGGTCCGATGCGGCACGATCGGTGCCGGGGTAGGGTCGACAGCCGTCGCCCGATCGGCCCAGGATGGCGAACCTTCCGCCCCCTGATCCGGAGCCCCCATGCTGAAAGACCGGTCCGTCGCCCGCGGCACGATCCATGCCCTGACCGTCGCGAGCGACGTGCTCGCCGGCAACCTGCTCGGCGACCCGACGCCGCGGGCCGTGCCGGTCTATGTCCCGGCCGGCCACGACGGGCGCGGCCTGCCGCTGCTGGTCGACATCGTGGGCTACACCGCCGGCGGCCCCGTGCACATCAATTGGAAGAATTTCGGCGAGAACGTGCCGGAACGGCTCGACCGCCTGATCGGCACGGGCGCCATGCCGCCGGTCGTAGTCGCCTTTCCCGACTGCTTCACCCGGCTCGGCGGCAACCAGTACATCAACAGCGCCGCGATGGGCCGCTGGGAGGATTTCCTGATCGACGAGATGCTGCCGGCGGTCGAGGCCCGGTTCGGCTGCGGCGGCGCCGGGCGGCGCGGCCTCTTCGGCAAGAGCTCGGGCGGCTACGGCGCCATCGTCCATGCGCTGCGCCGGTCCGACACCTGGGCCGCGGCAGCGTGCCATTCGGGCGACATGGGCTTTGAGCTCTGCTATCTGGCCGACCTGTTCGAGACGATCCGCCGGCTCGGCAAGCACGAGCGCTCGATCGAGAAGTTCATGACCCATTTCGACGCGGCGCCGAAGCCGGCCGACGCCGATCTCAAGGTGCTGATGATCCTGGCGATGGCAGCGACCTACGACCCGGACCCCGAGGCCTATCTGGGCATCCGCCTGCCGCTCGACATCGAGACCGGCGAGCGGATCGAGGCACGCTGGGCCAATTGGCTCGCCTGGGATCCGGTCGTCATGGTCGATCGGCTGGGCGAGAATCTCCGGTCGCTCAAGGGCCTGTTCATCGATTGCGGCTCGGACGACCAGTTCAACCTGGTGTTCGGCGCGCGACAGCTGCACCGGAAGCTGGAGCAGCGCGGCATCCCCCATCGCTACGAGGAATTTCCCGACGATCATTCCTCGGTCGACTACCGCATGGACGAAAGCCTGCCGTTCCTGGCCCGGGCGCTCACGGCCTGAGGGCCGCGATAAAGTGACGGCGATCCGATAGATCGCCGTCGCAAAATTCAGGTCTAAACGAATGATCTTGCCGGGCGCGAAAAGGTGCTACGCGCGCGGTGCGAGAAGGTGCTGGCTGCAGGTGCTTCATGTTCCCGGCGCTGGACGGCGCCTCGATACGGAACTTACCTGCAGTCTGTTGACGAGCCGTAACCAAGCGGCCGGCCATCGGATAAATTCGATCGGATCTTTCCGATCGGGTTCATTCCGGCAGGGGCAGCGGATCGACCTCGCCCGGCACGGGACCGAACCGGCCGGCACGCCAGTCGTCCTTGGCGCATTCAAGCCGTTCCTTCGAGCTCGAAACGAAGTTCCACCAGATGTAGCGCGGGCCCTCGAGCGGCTCGCCGCCGAGCAGCATCAGCCGGCTCGGCGCCGTCGCGGTTAGCACGATCTCGGCGTCCGGCTTCAGCACCATCATCTGACCGGCCTCGAACGGCTCGCCGCCGACCGTGACGGCGCCTTCGACCAGATAGGCCGCCCGCTCGATCCAGTCCGCCGGGATCTCGAGCCTGGCACCCGTTGCCATCGCCACGTCGGCATGGAACAGGTCGGAGGCGGTTGCGACGGGCGAGCGCGCACCGTAAAGCGCGCCGGCGATGAGCCGGACCTTGAGCCCCTCGCCCTCGACGACCGGCAAGGCTTCCTTCCCGTGATGGGCGAAGGCCGGCACCTGCTCCTCGAATGCTGCCGGCAGTGCCACCCAGGACTGGATGCCGTGCAGCCGGGCACCGTCCGGCCTGAGCTCGGCCGGCGTCCGTTCGGAATGCGCGATGCCGCTGCCGGCAGTCATCCAGTTGACGTCGCCCGGCTGGATCACGAGCTCGGTGCCGAGCGAATCGCGATGCATGAGCGCGCCGTCGAACAGATAGGTCACGGTCGAAAGCCCGATATGCGGATGGGCGCGCACGTCGATGCCGGCTGGCGCCTCGAACGTGACCGGCCCCATGTGATCGAGGAAGATGAACGGGCCGACCATGCGCCGCTGCGCATAGGGCAGCACGCGCCGGACCTCGAAACCGCCCAGGTCGCGCGCGCGGCCCAGGATCACCATCTCGACCGGCCCCTCGGGCTCCAGCAAACCGCTCATAACATTGTCCTTCCGTCTGGAGACGTCGATCATCGGGTTACGATAAGGTTGCACCTTCGGTCCGTGGCGGGCAATCTCCCGCGCTTTCGTGGAAAGGGGGGATTACCCATGCGCGCCTTCGACAACCAGCTGACCGGCAATCGCCCGATCCGTCGCACGCCCGAGGAAAAGCAGAAGCAGCTGCGCCAGTTGAAGCAGCAGCTCGAGATGCTGCCGGCGCGCGCCCAGGACGTGACGCGCCAGGCGATCAAGACCAAGATCGCCGAACTCGAGGCGGAGCTCGCCACCCTCACCAAGCCGGGCGCCAGCTCAACGCACGGCGACCGCCCGCGCCGTTGAACCGCTAAACGCCAAGCCGGTCGGCGAGCTCGCCGAAATCCTCGACCACCAGGTCGAGCCCATGGTCGTCCGGCAGGTCGTGCTTCTCGCCGGTGCCGTATTCGGCGCGGCGCCAGACGTAGCAGGTGCGGAAGCCCTGGCCGCACGCGGCCACCAGATCCGAATAATGCGCCGCGACCATGAGGCAGCGGCCCGGCGGCACGTCGAGCAGCCGGGCCGTGGCGAGATAGGCCTCCGGCATGGGCTTGTAGGCGTGCGCGACCTCGGCGCCCAGGACCGCGTCCCAAGGCAGGCCTGCCCGTTTCGCCATATTGACCGTCAATCGGACATTGCCGTTCGACAACGTCGCCAGCACGTAGCGCCGCTTCAGCCTGGTCAGTGCCGCCACCGCGTCCGGCCAGGGGTCGAGCCGGTGCCACACCCGGACGAAATCGGCAATCTCGGCCTCGTCGAGGCCATGGATGCCGAACTGGGCCAGTACCTGCAGCAGCCCCTCGCGATGCAGCTGGTCGAGCGGCACCCACGGCCGCCGGCCATCGCGCACGGAGCCGAGCAGCGGCTGGTAAAGCCCGCGCCAGGCATCGGCGAAGTGGCCCCAATCGACCGCGAGCCCATGTTTGGCACCGAGCGCCGTCCCATCGCGGATAATGCCGCCGCGCCAATCGACCACAGTGCCGAACACGTCGAACGTCAGGGCGTCGATCTCGTCGGGCGTCATCCGTTCCTCCCTGGTGCGCCGGCCTAATCGCGATCTTTCATGTCGGCGAGCGCCGCCGCCGTCTCCGCTGACATGACCGCGCTCGCCGGCGCGAGCGTGGCCGGCCCGAGTGTGACTGGCCCGAGTGTGACTGGCCCGGTCAAGGCCAGGGACGGGGCCGGCGGCGGGACCGACGCCTCGTGCGACAGGCCCAGTAAACCATCCACCACAAGCAAGCCCAGCGCAATCACCGCCAGGAATGGATTGAGCCGCTGAGCGGCGGCATCGAGCGAGGCACGGGTCATGAGCGTTCTCACATGATTCGTGTTTCATGTCACGTATCAGACTTGACCCGACTCCGCAAGCCGCGGCAGGATCCGCCGCACTCTCGGATCGCCTGCCGCGATCCGTCCGCCTGCCGAGGTTCCTTGCCGATGGAAGCCGCCAAGCTCAGCCGCTCGACGCTGGCCGATGCCGCCTACCAGGCGGTGCGCACGCTGCTGCTCGACGGCGGCCGGCATGCCCCGGGCGACAAGATCAGCGTCGAGGCGCTGACGCGCGAACTGGGCGTCAGCCGGTCGCCGGTGTGGAGCGCCATCGCGCGCCTGGAGGCCGAGGGCATCGTCGAGGTCCATCCGCGCCAGGGCGTGTTCCTGATCGGCTTTTCCGCGGAGAAGGTGCAGGCCCTGTTCGAGGCGCGCGAGGCGCTCGAAGGCATGGCGGCGCGGCTCGCTGCCGAGCGCATCCGGCCGGAGGTGCTAACTGCACTCAGCCGGTCGCTCGAGGCCCAGCGCGCCATTCTCGCCGCCGACGACCGTGCCCGCTATCCCGAGGAGACCCAGCGGTTCCACGGCCTCGTCACCGCGGCCGCCGGCAACCCGGTCATCGAGCAGCAGCTCGGCCGCATCTATGCCCAGGTCGCGGCCATGTGCAGCCGGCACCGGACGACGGCGCAGCTCGACGCGCATGTCGACGACCATGCGGCCCTGGTGGCCGCACTCGCCGCGGGCGACGCCGATCGGGCCGAGGCCCTGAGCCGCGCCCATGCCCGTCGCCTCGCCGAGGCGGCGCTCGCCGGGCTCGGGTCTCGGCCGGAATAGCGCGATCGGCCGGAAACAGCAGGGGCCGGCGGATCGCTCCGCCGGCCCCACTGGTCTTGGTGAATGGCGCCCGCCCGCGATCAGGTAGGCTTGTTCTTGTCCTTTTGCTCCGGCTGATGCGCGGGCGCCGGCGGCCGCGGCGCCGCATGGGCCGGGGCCGGCTGTGCCGGCGGCCGAGCAGCAGGCGGATGGAACGCCGTCGGGTTCTTCTCCTCCTGATGCTCTTGCGGCTTCGGTTGCGGATGAGGCTGCGGTTGCGGGCGAGGCTGCGGCTGAGGTTGTGGGTGCGGCTGCGGTTGCGGTTGGACATGCGGCGCCGGCTGCGGCTGGACGTGCTGCACCTGCGGAGCCGGCTGAGGATGCGGCTGCGGCACGGCCTGGGGATGCGGCTGGGCCTGGGGTTGGGGCTGTGGCCGGAACTGCGCCGGCGCCTGCGGCTGGGCCTGCGGGTGAGGCTGCTGCTGGGGTTGAGGTTGCGGCCTCGGCTGGGCCGGCGGCTGTGCCACCGGATGCGGCTGGGCGGCACCGCCCTGCGGCGCGGCCTGACCCGGCGGATGCGGCTGCGGCACGGCTTGGGGCTGCGCCACGGCCGGCTGCGACGGGCCATGGGACTGCGGCGCTGGCTGACCCGGCGCATGCGGTTGCGGCACGGCCTGCGGCTGGGCAACCGCCGGCTGCGACGGACCATGGGGCTGCGGTGCCGGCTGACCCGGCGCATGCGGTTGCGGCACG